>NZ_JBNFMU010000196.1:0-22800 GCF_049942315.1 Pseudomonas wayambapalatensis | reverse complement strand
GCCCGCTGAACCCTTCCCGAAAGCGACTCGATACCTGTCTAAACGCCAGCCCAACTGTTGTAGGAGCGGGCTTGCCCGCGAACACGGGCGTAGCCCGTGCCAGGCGGCGCGGTGTCTTTTTCGCGGGCAAGCCCGCTCCTACAACAGTTGGGCTGGCGTTTAGACAGGTATCGAGTCGCTTTCGGGAAGGGTTCAGCGGGCGTCGAGGGCGTAGAACTCTTGCAGCTTGGCCTGCAGCAGCGCCTTGTCCGGCAGGCAGGTCTGGTACTCGGCGACGAGGGCCGGTGACAGGCTGCGGTTGAGTGCGTACTCGACCACCTCGTCATGCTTGCTGGCGCACAGCAGTACGCCAATGGCGGGATTTTCATGCGTCTTGCGCTCGTTGCGGTCCAGCGCCTCGAGATAGAAATCCAGCTTGCCCATGTACTCGGGCTCGAAGCGCCCGACCTTCAGTTCCACCGCGATCAGGCAGTTGAGACCGCGATGGAACAGCACCAGATCCACGGCAAAGTCACGCCCACCGACCTGCAGTGGATACTCGGAGCCGACGAAGCAGAAGTCGCGGCCAAGCTCCACGAGAAAGTCCTTCAAGCGCTGGAGCAGGCCCTTGTGCAAATCGGCTTCGGCATGTGCTTGGGGAAGGTCGAGGAAATCCAGCATGTAGGCGTCACGGAACACCGACAGGGCTTGCGGGTGGGCCTGGGCGAGGGAGGCCGAGGCCTTGAGCGGGTCGGCAACGCTGCGCTCGAACAGCGCGGCTTTCATCTGGCGCTCCAGTTCGCGCTTGGACCATCCCTCCTTGATGGCCATCCGCAGATAGAACTCCCGCTCCTCCACCCGCCGGCTCTGCCCGAGAATGATCATGTTGTGGGTCCACGGCAGTTGTCTCACCAGCGGTGAGACAACTTCGTCGTGACGATAGGCTTCAAAGAACTGGCGCATGCGGAAAAGGTTCGGTCGCGTGAACCCACGCAACCCTGGCTGCGTGCGCGCCAGGTGTCCGGCCAACTGGCTGACCACGGCGTCGCCCCACTCGGCATTCTCGATCTTGCGGCTGATGTAGGCACCGACCTGCCAGTACAGCTCGATGAGCTGTGTGTTGACGGCCTGCATGCAGCGTTGCCGTGCCGAGTGGATGAGGGTCACGACCTCGTCGAAGCGCTCATCCCTGGAAGGCGCAGAGGCGGTTGCATTGTCATGTTGCGGGTGGTCTTTCATCGAAGGGCTCCTGGCATTGTTCGAAGCCAGGAAGCCTATCCAAGGGAGCGCGCCGGAAATGTCGGACCGCTCCTAGGATGCTGTGGCCCATGACAGAAGGGCGCCTAGTCCAGGCGCCCCTCGTCATGACCCGTTACATCCGCCCTGCTACCCCATCGACCGCACCACCACCTTGCGGCCATGCCCGCGCGTGGTGACGATGCCGAGGAAGGAGATCACGATCGCCAGGCTCAGTGTTGCACTGACCTCTGCACGGTGCTCCTCGGTATACATCATCACCGCCAGCGCACAGCTGATGAACACGATCACTCCCCAGGTCAGCCAGGGGAACAGCCACATGCGGAACTTCAGTTCCGTGCTCTCGCGCTCCAGGCGCCGGCGCATGCGCAACTGCGAGATGGCGATCACTAGGTACACCAACAGGGCGATGGCGCCGGAGCTGGCGAGCAGGAACTCGAACACGCCCTTGGGCGCGAAGTAGTTGAGGATGGCGATGGCCGCCCCGATCAACGTGCTGCCGAACACCGCCGCACGCGGTACGCCAACCTTCGAGGTGCGCTTGAGCATGGCCGGGGCGTCGCCGCGCTTGGCCAGCGAGAACATCATCCGCGAGGCGATGTAGATCGACGAGTTCATGCAACTGGTCACGGCGATCAGCACCACCAGGTCGACCATGAACGCGGCATTGGGGATGTTCATGATCTCCAGCGCACGCTGGTAGGAGCCCACCACCGCAAGCTGCGGATCGTTCCACGGCACCACGGAGATGATCACGAAGATCGACAGGATGTAGAAGGTGCTGATCCGCCAGATCACCGAGCGGGTGGCCTTGGCGATGTTGCGCGCCGGATCGCTGGATTCGGAGGCGGCAATGGTCACCGCTTCCGTGCCGATGAAGCTGAACATCACGGTGATGAAGGCGCCGATCACCGCCGACCAGCCTTTGGGCGCGAAACCGCCGTGCTCGCTCATCAGTGTGCTCAGGCCGCTGACTTCGCGGTTGGGCAGCCAGCCCATCAGCGCGGCAAAACCGAGGCCGATGAAGCCCAGGATCGCGGTGACTTTCAGGATCGCGAACCAGAACTCGAACTCGCCGTACTTGGCCACGCTGAACAGGTTGGTGCAGGCCAGCAACAGTACCGATGCGAGAGCGAAGATCCAGCTGTCGACCTGCGGGAACCAGGCGTTGAGCACATGGCCTGCGGCCAACGCTTCGATGGGAATGACCAGCACCCAGAACCACCAGTACAGCCAGCCGATGGTGTAGCCGGCCCAACGGCCGATGGCCTGGTCGGCATAGGTGGAAAACGAGCCGGTGTCGGGATGGGCGACGGCCATTTCGCCGAGCATGCGCATGACCAGCACGACCAGCGTGCCGGCGACGAAATAGGAGAGGATGGTGGCGGGACCGGCAGCCGCGATGGCGTGTCCGGAGCCGACGAAAAGTCCTGCACCGATGATGCCGGCGATGGACAGCATCGTTACATGACGTGGCTTGAAACCTTGTGCAAGGTTGCCATCAGTTCCCACGGTGTTCATTGATCTTGTTCTCTTTTTGCTGACACAAGGAAGGACGGGCAGGCGTAGGCGAAAACTATCTCCTTTCTGGACAATGAGTTGCACGCGGCTCAAGTGATTTTATTGACGTTGTTCACGGGTTGGGCGAGCGGCGGCGTCGAGGTCGGCTTCATTCAAGCAGTGCGGGTGCAGGGCAAATTGTTCCTGCGCGCCATGAAGGTGTTCGATCACGACACCGGGGCTTGCGAAGGCGGGTCAAATCGGTGCCATTCACCGCGAAGGGCTTTTCGCGGGCAAGCCCGCTCCCACAGGGATTGGGCTGGACCTTTGGATGTTGAGCAAGACAGTTGCTGCTGGTCGCGACGGTGATCCCAGTGGTAGTTCACCACCGCGAAGATCACGATCACCGACACCACGCACAGCCCTGTCTGCAGATTGCTCATGCCATCCTCCGCGCCATGCGCTTGAGCCCCAGTACCATTCCTGCCCCCACCCCGGCAGTCATCATGCTGAACTTGGACATCCCGCCAATGCTGGCGATCAGGTTCGGCGGCAGGAACACCATCGAATGCCGACTTCGTCTATTTGCACGATCCGGACACCGACCACGGCCGCCACCGGTTGGCGCTGGACTGCCAGCGCATGAGCCTGTTCGGTGGGCGCAAGGTGCGGGCGGCGGTGGTGGTGTTTGCGCGAGGGTAAAGCGCGCATAAAGCTTTTTACTGGCTGCGCAGGCCCTATCGCGATCCGGCTTGCCCCGCGACAGGGCCTTCTCTATCAACGCACCAGGCAAGGCCGTTTGTTGTCGAAGGTCCAACCCGGCACCAGGAACTGCATCGCCACGCTGTCATCCCGGGCGCCCAGGCCCATGTTGCGGTAGCACTCATGGGCTCTCATCAACTGGTCCTCATCGAGCTCTACCCCCAGCCCCGGCCGCGTCGGCACCCGTACATGGCCGTCTACGATGCGCAGCGGCTCACGCGTCAGGCGCTGGCCGTCCTGCCAGATCCAGTGGGTGTCGATGGCGGTGATCTCACCCGGCGCGGCGGCTGCCGCCTGGGTGAACATGGCCAGCGAGATGTCGAAGTGATTGTTGGAATGCGAGCCCCAGGTCAGGCCCCAGTCATGGCACATCTGCGCCACCCGCACCGAGCCCTGCAAGGTCCAGAAATGCGGATCGGCCAACGGGATGTCCACCGACTGCAACTGGATCGCGTGGCCCATCTGCCGCCAGTCGGTGGCGATCATGTTGGTGGCGGTGGGCAGGCCGGTGGCGCGGCGGAACTCAGCCATCACTTCACGCCCGGAATAACCATTCTCCGCACCGCACGGATCCTCGGCGTAGGCCAGCACATCGTGCTTGTCGCGGCACAGGGCAATGGCCTCCTTCAGCGACCAGGCACCGTTGGGGTCGAGGGTGATGCGCGCCTCGGGGAAACGCTCGGCCAGCGCAGTGACAGCGTCCATCTCCTCTTCGCCACGCAGCACGCCGCCCTTGAGCTTGAAGTCGTTGAATCCGTAGCGGGCCTTGGCGGCCTCGGCCAGGCTTACCACCGCCTCGGGCGTCAGGGCCGGCTCATGGCGCAAGCGCAGCCAGTCGTCATCGGCATCGGCTTCGTTGCGGTAGGCCAGGTCGGTGCGGGTGCGGTCGCCGATGTAGAACAGGTAGCCGAGCATCTTCACCGACTCGCGCTGCTGGCCTTCACCCAGCAGCGCGGCCATCGGCACGTTCAGGTGCTGGCCGAGCAGGTCGAGCAGGGCCGACTCGATGGCGGTCACCGCGTGCACGGTAATGCGCAGGTCGAAGGTCTGCAGCCCGCGCCCGCCGGCATCGCGGCTGGCGAAGGTCTGGCGCATGGCATTGAGCACGCGCTGGTAATGGCCGATTGGCTGGCCGACCACCAGGCTGCGGCTGTCTTCGAGGGTCTGGCGGATGTTCTCGCCGCCAGGCACCTCGCCCAGGCCGGTGTTGCCGGCGCTGTCGCGCAATACCACGATGTTGCGGGTGAAGAACGGGCCGTGGGCGCCGCTCAGGTTGAGCAGCATGCTGTCGTGGCCGGCCACCGGGATCACGCGCAGGTCGGTGACGACCGGGGTCGAGGAATGAGGCGTCGTCTGCATGGTCATTGTCCTTGTCGGGCGGGCGTTCAATGGGATTGGCCCAGGGCCGATGGGGCCTTGAGTTCAGGGGAAGGAGCACCCTTGGCGCGGGTACGGACGAAGAACACGGCGATGGCGGCCAGCACCGAGGTCACCGCCAGGCCATACAGCCCGCCCTGGATCGAGCCGGTCTGCTGCTCGAGCAGGCCGAAGGTGGTGGGCGCGACGAAGCCGCCAAGGTTGCCCACCGAGTTGATCAGTGCGATCACCGCCGCAGCGATGCGCGCATCCAGATACCCCTGGGGGATCGGCCAGAACAGCGACGACGCCGCCTTGAAGCCGATGGCGGCGAAGCACACCGAAACGAAGGCGAACACCGGCCCGCCCGTGGTCGACATGAACATGCCGATGGCGGCCACCACCAGTGCGGCGGCGACCCAGGCCTGCTGGAATCTCCAACGTGCGGCCCCGGCGGCGAAGGCGTACATCGCCAGGATCGAGATCAGCCAGGGGATCGAGTTGAAGAAGCCGACCTGCAGGTCGCTCAGCTCGCCCATGCGCTTGATGATGCTCGGCAGCCAGAAGGTCGCGGCGTAGATGGTCAGCTGGATGCAGAAGTAGATCAGGCAGAACAGCAGGATCTGGCGGTCCTTGAGCAGGCGCCAGGCCGAGGTCTTGATCACCCCGCCCGCCTCGCGCTCGCGCTGCTCGCGGTCGATGGCCTCGACCAGCGCATGCTGCTCGGCCGGGCTCAGCCACTTGGCATCCTGCGGGCGGGAGTCGAGCCAGAAGAACACGAAGAAGCACAGGATCACCGAGGCCATGCCCTCGATGAACAGCATCCATTGCCAGCCGTGCAGGCCCATGCCCTGGATCTGCATCAGCGCACCGGCCAACGGACCTGAGATCAGCGAGGCCAGGGCCGAGCCGCTGAGGAAGATGGCAATCGCCTTGCCACGTTCGGCACCGGGCAGCCAGCGGGTGAAGTAGTAGATCACTCCGGGGAAGAAGCCGGCTTCGGCGACCCCGAGCAGAAAACGCAGCACGTAGAACTGGGTTTCGTTCTGCACGAAGGCCATGGCGGTGGCGACCAGGCCCCAGGTGAACATGATGCGGGTCAGCCACAGACGTGCGCCGACCTTTTGCAGCAGCATGTTCGACGGCACCTCGAACAACGCATAGCCGATGAAGAACAGGCCGGCGCCAAATCCATAGGCGGCGGCGCTGATGCCCAGGTCACTTTCCAGGTGCGGACGGACGAAGCCGATATTGACGCGGTCCAGGTAGTTGACCACGAACATGATGACGAACAGCGGCAGGACATGGCGCTTGACCTTGGCTACGGCGCTGGCCAGCGCATCGCCGCCGGGCAAGGCAGACGCAGGGGGGGTGTCGTTCACGGGATATCTCCCAGTCATTGTTTTTATTGAGGGTGCTGGTGGCAGGCGAGGCAGTTGTCTGACATCCAGGTGGAAATGAGCATATTCCCGGCGGAGTTGTACGACAAGTTGAAAATTGAGCGAAAAAAGCAAAATACAAGCGGTTAACTAGGTAAAAATCGGCGAGATGCTTTTATCAGGTCGACTACCCAAGGCAATGGGAGAGGGAATATCAGGATGAAAAAATCTTTGTGGATAACTTGTCATACAAGTAATGTGAGGGCGTTCAGCCGAGTCCTTTCGCGGAACACGTCGCAGCGGCGAACCGCCGCTCTCACAGGTACTACTTCGAGCCCACGCCATGCCCCGCCCCCATAGCCGTGCCCACGACCTGGTCTCGAGCCTCACCCAGCAATTGCTGCTGGGCACCTTCAAGCCGGGCGACAAGCTGCCCTCGGAAAACACCTTGGTGCGCGAGTATGGCGTCAGCCGTACCGTGGTCCGCGAAGCGCTGTCGAAGCTACAGGCTGCGGGCCTGGTACAGGCCCGTCACGGGATCGGTACGTTCGTCATCGAACGCCAGGCCCGTTCCGGCCTGCGCGTGGGCCCCGAGAACGCCGCCAGCGTGCGCGACCTGCTGGAGCTGCGCATCGGCCTGGAGGGCCAGGCCGCCGCGCTGGCGGCCCTGCGCCGAAATGACCGACAACTGGCGCAGATGCGCCAGGCGCTGGACGACTACCAGGACCTGGCCGCCGCCGGTGACAGCTGCATCGAAGCCGACCGACGCTTCCACCTGCTGATCGCCGAGGCCACCGGCAACCTGTATTTCAGCGAGATGATGGCGCAACTGGGTGACGGCCTGATCCCGCGCAAGCGCATGGCCCAGGCCGAGCGCGCCGGGGCCAACCTGGCGGGGCATGCTTATCTGGCCAACCTGGAGCACGAGGCGATTCTCAACGCCATCCGCCGACAGGACCCGGAAGCGGCCAGGGCGGCGATCTGCCTGCACCTCTCCAACAGCCGCGATCGCCTGCTACCCGACTGACCGGCGTGCAGCGGGCAAAAAAAATCGCGGAACCGGCGCCCTCCCCCTGGTGCGCAGTAACAGGGGAAAGGCCATCCAGCCCGCGATCAAGCCCACTCGCGTATCAAGCCTTCTTGCGATACCCCTCGACGATCGCCGAGAAATCCTTGCCGCCCTCGCCCCGCAAACTCATGGCCTGGTACAACTGCTGCGCCACAGCACCGAGGATCACCGGTTGGTGCGCCTGGCGCGCAGCCTCGGTCGCCAGGCCCAGGTCCTTGAGCATCAGCTCCGCACCGAAACCACCGGTGTAACCGCGCGATGCCGGGGCGGTCTCGATCACGCCCGGCCAAGGGTTGTAGGTGTCCGAACTCCAGCAACGGCCCGTCGAGCTGTTGATGATGCCGGCCAGCACCTGGGTGTCGATCCCCAGTGCATTGCCCAGGGCCATCGCCTCGGACACGCCGATCATCGAGATGCCCAACAGCAGGTTGTTGCAGATCTTGGCGATCTGCCCGGTGCCGACTTCACCGCAGTGCACGATGTTGCGCCCCATCTGCTCGAGCACCGGTTTGAGCGTGGCGAACAGTTCGGGGCTGGCACCGACCATGAAGGTCAGGGTGCCGGCCGCCGCGCCGCCGGTGCCACCGGACACCGGCGCATCACCCAGGTCGATGCCTTTGGCCGCCGCGGCCTTGGACACGTCGCGGGCGGTCTGCGGGTCGATGGTGCTGCAGTCCACCGCCGGCGTACCGGGGCGAATGCCGGCGAGCACGCCGTCCTCGTTCAGGTACACGCCGCGCACATGGGCAGCGGCCGGCAGCATGGTGATCACCAGCTCGCTGTTGGCGGCGGCATCCTTGGGCGAGGTGCTGATCTGCCCGCCCAGTTCGGCGAGCTCGGCCAGCACGGGCTTGTTCAGGTCGAACAGGTTGAGCTGATGCCCGGCCTTGATCAGGTTACGGGCCATGGGCGCGCCCATGTTGCCCAGACCGATGAATGCAATGCGCATGGCAGTCTCCTTAGCGCAGGCTGATGGTGGTGTTCACACCGTCATTGACGCTGTCGTCATCGAACCAGCGGGCGGTGACGGTCTTGGTCTGAGTGTAGAACTGCACCACCTGCTTGCCGTATGGGCCGAGGTCGCCAAGCTTGGAGCCACGCGAACCGGTGAAGCTGAAGAACGGCACCGGCACCGGAATCGGAATGTTGATGCCGACCTGGCCGATGTCGATTTCGCTCTGAAACTTGCGCGCTGCCGCGCCGCTCTGGGTGAACAGGCCGGTGCCATTGCCGAACGGGTTGGCGTTGACCAGGGCGATGGCCTCGTCGAGGGTATCGACCTCGAGGGTGACCAGTACCGGACCGAAGATTTCCTGGGTGTAGATCTGCATGTCGGTCTTCACCCCGGAGAACAGGGTCGGGCCGACGAAGTTGCCCTGCTCGTACCCCGGCACCTTCACGTCGCGGCCGTCCAGCTCGAGCGTGGCGCCTTCCTTGATGCCGCTCTCGATCAGCCCCAGCACACGCTCCTTGGCGCGCTTGGAAACCACCGGCCCGACATCGGTGCCCGGCTCGCTGCCGGCATTGACCTTGAGCTTGCTCGCCGCCGCCTTGATATCCGGCAGCCATTCACGCGCCTTGCCCACCAGCACCGCCACCGACGTGGCCATGCAGCGCTGGCCGGCCGCACCGAAGGCCGCGCCGACCAGGGCGTTGATGGTCTGGGTGCGGTTGGCGTCGGGCAGCACCACGGCGTGGTTCTTGGCGCCCATCATCGACTGCACGCGCTTGCCGTGCTGGCTGCCCAGGTTGTAGACATGGGTGCCCACTTCGGTGGAGCCGACGAAGGAGATCGCCTTGATGTCCGGGTGGGTGCAGAGCGCATCGACCACCTGCTTGCCGCCATGCACCACGTTGAGCACACCGGCCGGCACGCCAGCTTCGAGCGCCAGCTCGACCAGCATCATGGTCGACAGCGGATCCTGCTCGGAGGGTTTGAGCACGAAGGTGTTGCCGCAGACGATGGCCATCGGGAACATCCACAGCGGGATCATCGCCGGGAAGTTGAACGGGGTGATGCCGGCGCACACGCCGATGGGCTGGCGCAGGGTGTAGGTGTCGACGCCACCGGCGACGTTCTCGGCGAACTCGCCCATCTGCAGGGTGCCGATGGACGCGGCATGCTCGACCACTTCCAGACCACGGAAAATATCGCCTTCTGCGTCGGCCAGGGTCTTGCCTTGCTCGGCGCTCAGGGTCGCGGCGATGCGCTTGCTGTGTTCGCGGATCAACGCCTGCAGCTTGAGCATGATGCGCATGCGCGCGCCGATCGGCGTGTCACGCCAGGTCTTGAAGGCTCGTTCGCCAGCCGCGACCGCCGCGGCGACTTCCTCGGGGGTGGCGAAGGGAACACGCGCCAGCACCTGCTGGGTGGCCGGGTTGACGATGTCGCGCCATTCGGTGGTCTTGGACTCGACCCATTGGCCGTCGATCAGCAGCTTGACCTGCTCGACCTGAGTGTGGGGCGTGTGGGGTGCGTTCATCTGCGCTCTCCTTGGAATTATTGTCGGAACGAAGACGCCTACGCCGCAGCGAACGGGGTGGCGTGCAGGGGCTGAGTTCGAGTATAGATGTGCAAACATCCAACAAGAATGCACAAAAAAACCGGATCAACATGCAAAAAGACCTGACCTCCCTCAGCGCGCTGAACTGGGACGACCTCAAGTTCTTTCTTGAGGTAGCGCGCACCCGCAAGGCCAGCAGTGCAGCCAAACGCCTGGCCGTGGACTACACCACGGTGTCGCGGCGCATCAGCTCGCTGGAAGGGGCGATGGGCACCTTGCTGTTCGAGAAATCGCGAACCAACGGTTTCGTGCTCACCGCCGAAGGCCAGCGTCTGCTGGGCTATGCCGAGTCGATCGAAAGCACCCTGCACATGGCCTGCGAGCAGGTGTCGGGCTCGGGCGTTGCGCTGTCCGGGCACGTACGCATGGGGTGCACCGAGGGCTTCGGCAGCTTCTTCATCACCCCTCAGTTGAGCCGCTTCGTGGACACCTGGCCGGCGATCTCGGTGGACATTCTGCCGCTGCCGCACTTCATCAGCCTGTCCAAGCGTGAAGCCGACATTGTCATCGCCCTGGAGCGCCCCGAGCATGGGCCCTACGTGTGCTGCAAGCTGTGCGACTACCGCCTGCGCCTCTATGCGACCCGCGAGTACCTCGACCACCACGAACCGATCCGCCAGGTCGCCGACCTGGTGCGCCATCCGTTCATCAGCTACGTGGACGACCTGGCGTTCAGTTCCGAGCTGCTGTACCTGGCCAACCTGATCCCCAACGCCAGCGCACACCTGCGCAGCACCAGCGTGATCGCCCAATACACCGCTGCCCTGCAGGGCCGCGGGCTGGCGATCCTGCCGTGTTTCCTGGCGGCGCAGGACGAACGACTGGTGACCGTGCTACCGGAGGAGGTGGAGGTGACGCGGCAGTTCTGGATGTACTGCCGGGAGGATTTGCGCAAGTTGAAGCGGATCACTTTGCTGTGGGATTACATCCGCGATGTGACCGAGGCGAATGCGCCGCTGTTGATGGGGCAGACGCGGGAGATGGTATTTGCGCAGGATTGAGGCGGATGGCACCGGCTGCGCCGGTGATCGCGGGACGAGCCCGCTCCCACTGGGGGCCGGTGCCATTGCTCCCATTCCTCAGTTCGACGCCACCACGATCGACACCCGCCGATTCTCGGTGCGCCCGGCACTGGTGCGGTTGTCCGCCACCGGCTGGGTGCTGCCCAAGCCGCGCGTCTGAATGTTGCGCGGCTGCATGCCGACGCTGATCAGCGCCTGGGCCACACTCTGGGCTCGGCGCTCGGAAAGCTGCTGGTTATAGGCCACCTTGCCCGAGGCATCGGCATGGCCATCGACGCGCACATGCTGGATATCCACCGACAGCAACGCCTTGCCGATCCGCTCGACAATCGCCTGGCTCTGGCCGTTGAGCCCGTCCAGGTCGCTGCCGAACAGCACCTTGCCCGACAGGTCGAACGCCCAGCCCTCGTCGCTGGGGGTGAACCCTTCGCGCTTGAGCACGGCAATCTGTTCAGGGCTCAGCCCACTGGGTGGCACGGTCTGGCAGCCGGTCAAGGCCAACACTGCCAGCAGCAAGGCCAGCAAGGGAAAACGCAGTCGGGAAAAGGGGTGTTTCACGGTTCAGCTCCTGTTGTTCAAATCCGTGGCTCAGCGTTCCGTCTGGGCCACTTGCCAATGGCCGCGCCGATTGCGCTTGGCCTGGTACATCGCCGCATCGGCGGCATTGAGCAGACTGGCCGAATCCTGGCCATCGTCCGGGTAATAGGCGATGCCGACACTCAACGAGGTGCTGACGCGCTGGCCATCGTCCAGCAGGATCGGCAGCCTCATGCTGGCAACGATCTTCTCGGCGATGCGCTGGGCATCCTCGCGTGAATGCAGAGGGGTCAGCAGCACGGCGAACTCGTCACCGCCAAGGCGCGCCACCAGGTCGTGCTCGCGCAACTGCGCACGCACGCGGCTGGCGATATTGATCAGCACCTCGTCGCCAACGGCATGGCCGAGGCTGTCGTTGATCTTCTTGAAGTGGTCACTGTCGAGGAACAGCAGCGCCAGGTGGTCCTGCTGCCGGGCGGCGTTGCGCAGGCAACGGTTGAGGCGCCCTTCGAAGAAGGCGCGATTGGGCAGGCCGGTGAGGCTGTCATGGCTGGCCTGGTGCGCGAGGGTCTCGTTCTCGCTCTGCAAGTGGCTCTGCCAGACCTCCAGCTCGTCGAGCAGGGCGTTGAAGTCGTTGCCCAGCTCATTGAGCTCGGCAATCGGCGTCTCGGGCACGCGCCGGTCGAAGCTGCGCTCGCGTCGCGCCGCATGGGCCACGCTGGCCAGGCCCCGCAGGGGACGGACGATATCGCCGAACAGCCGGCGCGACAGGTGGATGGCGACTGCGGCGCTGAGCAAGCTGCAAAAGAGGATTCCCGCCAGGCCGCTGAGCAGGAAGCGCAGCAGGCTGCCGCCCTGGCCAAGCAGCTCGATGTGCCCGACCGTGCGCTGCTGACGGACGATCGGCAGGTGAATGGCCTCGCCCAGCAAGGCCTTGGCCACCTGGCGCTCCAGGGGTGCCAGCAAGCCTGTGTCATCGCGTTGCCAGTGCGCCAGCATCTCACCCTGGCTGTCGAAGACCTTGGCGTCTGCCACCTCTTCAGTGGCGGCGATCACCGCCAGGGCTTCACTGGCCGCCCCGCTGTCGTCGAACACCACCGCCGCTTCCACGGTGTAGCTGATCGAGCGGGCGATCAGGTGCAGGTTGTGATGGGCATAGACGCGCAACGCTGCCACGCCGAGCACGGTCAGGGACACGCCCACGAGTCCGACGGCGATCAGCGCGACACCCAAGTGCCCGCGCCCCAGCACTGACCGCAAGGTCGGCCGCTTCCTGCGGCTGCCGGTGAGTTTCATGGTTGCGCCGCCCTGCGCCGCGACAATTGCAGCACGCTGGGGTGGATGCGCACGCCACTGCGCGCCACCGAGTCGAGGTTCACATCGAAGCTGACCTGTTCGTCATCGACGTGCAGGCAGAACAGGCTGCCGACGGTGCACGGGTCATCGGCCTCGCTGATGCTCAGGACCGGATGCCCGACCAGGGCCTGGAACAGGCGATCACGCTGGCCAGCGTCGAGCTTGCCGATGTACACCGCGTCGCAGGCGCCGGAAACGCGTGCATCGTCGGCCAGCAGGCGACGCACCTGCAGGGGCTGGCCGGCATTCTGCACAGTGCCCTTGATCAGGTCGTCGGCATATTCTGTGGGGCCGACCAGGCACAAGCGCAGCGGCGAAGGGTCAGCAGGCCAACGGGCATAGCTGAAGATCCCCAGCACGACCTGGGTTACCGCCTTGGCGCGTTGCTGCACCTGGGTTGCAGTGGCAGGGAGGTCCGCCCGGGCAGGTACGGCGAACAGCGACAAGGCGGCAATCACTAGCGAAAGCACGCCGCCCGTCACTCGCCCCCTGGGCGAGACAACCACTGTCATGTGGGAAATCTCTCAAATTAGATTCAGATAACCCGCACGATAGCATAAGGCCGCAGTGCCAAGGTATTGACGAACATCACGCTTGATCGAGCATGAGGCCAGAAATCCGACGCACCTTGCGCTCGACAGCCGCCTCAAAGACCCCCGCCCGTGGTTCCACCAGGCTGAAGCATTGCTTGGCGCGGGTAATGCCGGTGTACACCAGCTCCTTGGTCAGCACGGGATTGAGTGCATCAGGCAGCACCAGCGCGGTATGGCTGAACTCCGAGCCCTGGGACTTGTGTACGGTCATGGCGAACACCGTTTCCACCTCATTGAGCCGACTGGGCAACACGAAGCGCACCCCGCCCGAGCCATCGTTGCGCGGGAAGGCGACCCTCAGCAGTGGCTCGCCATGCTCGTCGGGCAGGCGCAGGGCGATGCCGATATCACCGTTCATCAGGCCGAGGCCGTAGTCATTGCGGGTGACCAGCACCGGTCGTCCCTCGTACCAGGGCTGGCGGGTATCGATCAACCCGGCGTTGTGCAACACACGCGCCACACGCTCGTTCAGCCCTTGCACCCCCCAGGGCCCTTTGCGCACCGCGCACAGCAGCTGGAAACCTTCGAAGCTGTTCAGCACCAGGGCAGCCCACTGCTCCCACGCGGGGTCATCGCCAGGCGTGCCTGGCGCCGGCCGATGACGACCGATACTGCGCAGATAGTGGCGATAGCCCTGCGGGCCGTCTTCACCACGCCCAAGGCCATCCAGCAGCAAGCGATCGAAAGCGCGGTCATGCTCGCCGCGCAGCGACAGCCCGAACACGTCCTCAGGCGGCATGCTCAGCAGATCCCGCGCCTGGCGGGCCTGCTGCAGGTTGACCAGCCGCGCCAACTGGCCGATACCACTGCCTTCGCCGAAACGCCGGGAATAACGCAACATCACCACCTGCTGGGCCAGCGCATGCTGGTGCGCATCACCTGGCTGCAGACCGCTGCCCTGCAGCGACTGGCCACCGACCTGCTCGAGCCAGGCCTGGGTGGCGGGCGTGTAACGCCCCTCTTCGGCATACCGGCACAGGTCGCCAAGCACCGCACCGGCCTCCACCGAGGCCAACTGGTCCTTGTCGCCCAACAGCACCAGGCGTGCCTGCGCTGGCAAGGCGTCAAGCAGATTGGCCATCATTTCCAGGTCGATCATCGAGGCTTCATCGACCACCAGCACGTCCAGCGGCAACGGGTTACCGGCGTGATGCCGAAAATGCCGCGAACCGGGGCGACTGCCCAGCAAGCGGTGTACGGTGCTCACTTCGGTCGGAATCTGGGCTCGCACATCGGCACTGACCCGCAAACGCTCGACCTGCTGGCCAATGGATTCGGTCAGGCGCGCAGCGGCCTTGCCGGTGGGTGCGGCCAGGCGGATGCGCAAGGGCCTGCCCTGCTCCACTGCCGGCCCCTGCAGCAAGGCCAGCAAGCGTACGACCGTGGTGGTCTTGCCGGTGCCGGGGCCACCAGTGATGATGCTGAACGCGGCACGCGTTGCCAGCGCACAGGCGAGCTTCTGCCAGTCGACCTGGTCTGCCGGGGCGCCATCCTCGAACAACTGTGCCAGGCGCGCGGGCAGGTCGGCGGGAATCGACTCATCTGCCAGGATGCGTTGCTGCAGAGACCGGTCGATGCGCCGCTCATAGCTCCAGTAACGGCGCAGGTACAGACGCTGGCCGCTGAGTACCAGAGGCCGCGCGTCCTGGCCCTGGGCATCGCCCGAGGCCACCAGCCGACTGGCCGCGATGCGCTGACGCCAGGTGCTCGGTTCGAGCGTGGCGAGCAACTGCGACGGCAACAGCAACGGCCCCGCCAGCGCATCGCCCTCTGGCGGCAGCGACAAGGCGAAATCGGGCTCGGCGAGAGTCTGCTCAAGGTCGAGACAGACATGCCCATGCCCCAACTGGTGACTGGCCAGCGCCGCCGCCAGCAACAGCAGGGGATCGCTGCCCGCCTCACGCTCCTCAAGGAAGCTGACGAATGCCCGGTCCAGCGCACGCAACCAGCCGCGCTCGACCCAACGGTCGAGCAGGGCCAGCAGGTCATGGCTGTCGTTCAACGGCGCAAGGGCCGCCAGGTGCTCGGCCTGCAGCGGTGTCGGCAGCAGGTCATCGAGGGTTCGGCTCATGGTGCGGCTCCGGCAAACAGGTCCTGCTGTTCGGGCGCACAGGCGCCGCGAAACAACGCATCGAGCTGCTCGATCAGCTCACGGGGCGGTCGGGCGAAATACAGGCCATGGCCGACGCTGCCAATACCGCGCAGGAAGATGAACAAGGCACCGCCCACATGGCGGTCGTAGTCGTAGTCGGGCAGCCGCGCGCGCAACTGGCGATGCAGGGCCAGCAGGTAGAGCACGTACTGCAGGTCGTAGCGATGGTCGAGGATCGCCTGCTCCATGGCCAGTGCACTGTAGGCGCTGCCGTCGGGGCCGAGCCAGTTGGACTTGTAGTCGGCCACGTAGTAACGCCCGTCCAGCTCGAACGCCAGGTCGATGAAGCCCTTGAACATGCCATTGAGTTGGGTCGCCAGCGCTGCCGGTCGCGCGGCGCCACCGTGGGTGTGGCGGACAACGAGCTGATCGAGGCGCAGCACGTCGACCTGATGGCTGGCGAACCAGAACTCCATCTCGATCTGATATTGCTGGAGCTGCGCCAGGGTCAGGACCGGGCCATCCGGCGACAGCGGCATGGCCTGCGTCAGCAACTGCTGCAGCCAGGGCGCCAGGGTCGGGATCCAGCCGGTCCAGTCGCGACGGTTGCAGCGTTGGCCGACCGTTCGTTCGATCAACGCGGGCTGGCCGGCCACTTCGGCAAAACCTTCACGCCCAGCCCACTCGAGCAGGCCGTGAAGGAAGGTGCCGGGGTTCGGTCCGCGAGGGAAACGGTGGATATCGCCGTTTTCCGCAGGGACTTCACGCAGGCGCTGTGCATCGACGTTCTCGTCGTCGAGCAATTGCTGGGCCTGGGAGCTGTCGGCACCGAGGTTCTGGTCGCCGACCCGCAAGGCGCTGTAGGAGGCGATCCACCACTGCTCCGCCGCTGCGCGGCGCGGCTTGCGTGCAGGCAGGCGTTCGGCGCTGTCCTGCGGGGCGAGATAGCACTGTTCATCGGCGTCGGGCACAGGCACGCAGGCAATGGGCGCCCCCTCGGCACACAGCGCCTGCAGCCAGTCGGCCAACTGCACGGAAGCCGCCAGCGGGACGCCGCCGCCCAGCAGGTAACCCAGGCCCGAGCGGTGCAGTTGCGAGGTTTTCTGGCTGCCGCGCTTGAGGTCGGCAACCCCCAGCCAGCAAGCATGCTGGGCGCGGGTCAGGGCGACGTAGAGCAGGCGCAGGTCTTCGGCCAGACGCTCATCGTCCGCCAAGGCGATCTGCTCGTCCGTGGGCGTGAGCGTCAGCAGCACCTGGCCATCATCGCCGTGCCAAGCCAATGGCAGGCGCTGGCCATCCACCGGTTTGCTGGTGCAGATGAACGGCAGATAGACCAGCGGGTACTCCAGGCCCTTGGATTTGTGGATGGTCACGACCTTGACCAGTTGCTCATCGCTCTCCAGGCGCAGGATCTGCTCTTCACCGGCCTGCCCGGCATTGGCCAGGTGCTCGGCCAGGTGACGGATCAAGGCCTGTTCGCCATCCAGTTCGCCGGCCGCCTGTTGCAGCAGTTCGGCCAGGTGCAGCAGATTGGTCAGCACACGTTCGCCATCGGTACGGGCAATCAACGTGCGTGGCAACTGGAAGTCGTGCAACAAGCGGCGCAGCATGGGCAGCACGCCCTGGCGCTGCCAGGTGTCGCGGTACAGACGGAAACGCATTACCCAGTCTTCCCAGACCCGCTCGTCCTGGTTCAGTCGCTCCAGTTCGAGCAACGGCAGGTCCAGCGTCAGGCTGGCCAGGGCGGCCTTGAGCAGGCGCTCGGCGTCAGGCTCGGCGCAGGCTTTGAGCCAGGCCAGCAGATCGTGCGCTTCCTGGGCGGCAAAGACCGAGTCCTTGTCCGACAGATAGACACTGCGTACACCACGGGCAGCCAGCTCGGCACGGACCAGCTGCGCCTCGCGGCCATCGCGCACCAGGATGGCAATGTCCGAAGGCAGGCAGCCGCGCACCTCGCCCTGAGCGTTGGCAAACCCCGTCACACCTCGTTGACCACCGTTGAGCATGGCAACGATATGGCTGGCGCAGCTGGCGGCCAGTTGCTGACGATACAGCGTGTTGGCAACCGGCTCGTCACTGTGCAACTGCCAGCAATGCAGCGCCGCGCAGGGCTGGCCGTCGATCAGCAGGCGCTCGCTACGGCCCTTGGCATGAACTTCGACGAACGGCAGCGGGTTGTCGTGGGCCTCACGGAACAGGAACGCCCCCTTGCCTTCGGGGCGTTGCTCGGCCAGCAGGAACACGCGGTTGACCGCCTCGACCATGGCCTGGCTGGAGCGGTAGTTGGTGTCCAGGCTGTGCAGGCGCCCAGCCGTGGCACGGCGGGCACCGAGGTAGGTGAAGATGTCGGCGCCGCGGAAGGCGTAGATCGCCTGCTTGGGGTCGCCGATCATGAACAGGCCGGTTTCCGGGCGGTTTTCGGCGATCCGGTAGATGCGCTCGAAGATGCCGTACTGCACCGGGTCGGTGTCCTGGAACTCGTCGATCAAGGCCACCGGGAACTGCTCGCGGATCAGCCCGGCCAGACGCTCGCCGGCCTCGCTGCGCAACGCGTGTTCGAGGCGCAACAGCATATCGTCGAAGCCCATTTCGGCGCGTCGGCGCTTCTCCACTTCGAAACGCGCCGCGACCCACGCGGCAGCATGTTCCAGCACCGCCGAATCGGGGCCGGGCAGCGCCTGCAACGCATCGTGCAGTGTCTCCATGGCGTGCAATGCCGGGTGGTCCGGTGGCTCGCCCACTTTCCAGGCCTCGGCCATGCCTGAGGGTGTCAGGCGGGTGAAGCCGGTGCCCAGGTCGAGTTCCATGACTTGCTCGTCACCTGCCCAGGCGCGCAGCTTGTCGAACCAAGGCTCGAAGAAGCGTGCCTGCAACTTGCGACCATCGGCCTGCTTGGCGGCCACTGCCGCACGGCAGATTTCGTGCAGCTCGTCGGCCCACTGGGCCCAGGGGGCCTTGAGCTCGCGCAGTTGCGCGTGGCGCCGCTGCAGGGCGGATTCGATCAACACCTGTGGATCGGCACCGTCGTCTTCCCTGCTGACACGGCCGAACAGCGGGCGGATCCGCGGCAGCAACGCGTCCGGGCTCACCCAGTGGCTGCGCACCCAGGCCAGCGCTTCGCCCTGCATGCCGTAGCAGAAGCGCCGCCAGTAATCGCGCATGACCTGGCCGAGCAATTCGCTGTGATCGGTCTCCAGGCTCTGGGTGAACAGGCTGCCGCTGTCGAAGGCATGCTCGCGCAGCATGCGCTGGCACCAGCCGTGAATGGTCGAGACCGCCGCCTCGTCCATCCACTGCACTGCAACCTCAAGGCGACTGGCGCAACGGGCCCAGTGCTCCTGTGGATAATCGTCGCGCAGCAGGTGCAGCAAGGGGTCGGCGTCGTCCAGCTCGCCCCTGAAGAAACGCGCAGCCTCGGCCAGACGCGCGCGAATCCGCTCGCGCAGTTCCTTGGTCGCAGCATCGGTGAAAGTCACCACGAGAATCTGCGGCGGCAGCAGTTCGCGGGCAAAGCCTTGCTCGCCGCCATGGCCGAGGATCAGGCGCAGGTAGAGCGCCGAGATGGTGAAGGTCTTGCCGGTGCCGGCACTGGCTTCGATCAGCTGGCTGCCGTGCAGGGGAAAGCTCAGGGCCAGGGGACGGGCCTGGGTCATGCGGCGGTCTCCGGATTGCCTTGGGTCTGCCAGGGGGCGGCAAACAGGGGGCGGTAGAGGGATTCGCACCAGCCTTCGAAGGTTTCGTCAGTCGTGAGCGCAGCGAAGTCGCGGAACTGACGCAGCAGTGCAAGGCTCTCGCTGCGTTCGCCGAAGCTGTTCTGGCCGTCGCCTTCATAGGCGCGCTCGGCGGCAGCCTGGGCTTTGTCCGGGTCTGACTGGGCCAGCCAGGCGAAGGCGGTCTTGGGCGCCACTGGCAGGGGTGCATTCATCGCCCCCTGGCGCGCCACCAGCAGATCGGCAAGCAGGTCACCCGCTTGCGCCTCGGGCATCGGCGCGAGCAGCAGGGTGCGGTCGCTGGCGACCAAAGCGGTGTGCAGTGAATAACCGGCAGCGCAGGCCGCCAGGTGCATGACCCACGCGGGGATCAGCCGATGCCATTTGAGGCTGTTGCGCCCGGCCCCCAGGCTGTTGGGCACGGTGGTGATGCTCAGGAGACTTTGTTCATCATCCTGGTAGACGCGCCCCAGCCAACCTTCCAGGCGATGCGGGCCGCGCTCGAAGTGAAGCGGCAGCGCGCCTTCTACCACGGTATGCCAGCGCTCCAGCAGTTGGCGATGACGCTGCAGCAGGTCTGGCAAGGGCTGGATCAGTTCCGCCTGCAGCGACTCGCCGAAGCCCGCCAATGGCAGCAGCCCGCATGCCTGCAGGCGGCGGGCCTGGGTACGCAATGCCTGCTCGGCGTCGTCGGGTGCGGCCAATGCAGCGCCCAGCAGGCGCTCGCTGAGGCTGTAGCGTTGCAGGGCATCGAGCACGAAAGGTTCCTCGTCCGGCGTTGGCGCTTCCAGCGCTTCGAAGAACACCTTGAGGCGTTGGCTGAAGAAATGTCGGACCGGATGGCGGAGAAAATCCTGCAGTTGCGTCAGGTTCAGCGGCTCATCGCTGTCATAGGGCGGTAGCGCCTGGTCGAGCTCCGAGGGTGGCTCGGCGGGCTGGTGCAGGACCTGCCACTCGTGGGCGTAGCTGAACAGCGCGCTGCCTTTCTGGAAGTAGCGCTGGCTGAAGGGTTGCAGGGGATGCTCCTGGGTCAGGGCATGCAGCAACTGCTGGCCCGGGTCGTCACGTTGGCCTTGCTGGGCTCCGGCCAGCTGCCAACCGGCGGCTAGATGGTCACGCAACTGGCCGACCAGCACCGAGGCGGGGCGTTCGCTGTTGTCGCGGATACTGCGCCCGACCCAGCTCACATAGAGTTGGTCACGGGCAGACAGCAGCGCCTCGAGCAGCAGGTAGCGGTCATCTTCGCGGCGCGAACGATCGCCAGGACGGTAATCGCTGGCCATCAGGTCGAAGTCCAGCGGCGGCTGGGCGCGGGGGTAATCACCGTCGTTCATGCCCAGCAGGCAGACCACGCGGAACGGTATCGCGCGCATGGGCATCAAGGTGCAGAAGTTCACGGAGCCCGCCAGGAAACGCTGGGACAGCTTGCCCTGATCCAGCCCCGACAGCCAAGCCTCGCGCACGACCGTGAGCGGCAATGGATCGTGCAGGCCGACGGTCTCGCAGGTTTCCAGCCAGGTGTCACGCAGGTCCTGCAATTGCACCAGCAGCAGCTCGTCGTGCTCCTCCTCGGCGAGGAAGAACACCTGCAGCAGCGCATGCAGGCGCGCGCCCCACACTACGGGGCTGGCCGGCTCGGCGAGGGTCTGGAACGCCACGTCCAGAGCATCGAGCAGGGCCACCAGCGGGCCGATAAGGGCCGCGTCCAGGCCACCGATCTCGTCATAGGGCTCAATGCCGTCACAGGCCTCACCGACACCTACGGCGTAGCCCAGCAGCATCCGGCGCAGGCCGAACCGCCAACTGTTCTGCTCCAGGCCTTCGGGCAAACCGAGGCGGGCACGTTGTTCACCGCTCAGGCCCCAGCGGATGCCGGCGCCCTCGATCCAGCGGTGCAGGGTCGGCAGGTCGCTCTCCTTGATCCCGAAGCGGGCGCGCACGGCGGGGACGTCGAGCAGGTCGAGGATCTCGCTCACGGCGAAACGGCTGTCGGGGAGCTTGAGCAGATGCTCCAGGGCGATCAGCAATGGATCGCGGCCGCGCTGGCCCTGGTCGGTGAGGGTGAAGGGGATGTAGCGCGGATCATGGCGGTCGAGTTGGCCG
Organism: Pseudomonas wayambapalatensis; assembly: GCF_049942315.1. Taxonomy (NCBI): domain Bacteria; kingdom Pseudomonadati; phylum Pseudomonadota; class Gammaproteobacteria; order Pseudomonadales; family Pseudomonadaceae; genus Pseudomonas; species Pseudomonas wayambapalatensis. Next base: position 1,521 of record NZ_JBNFMU010000196.1, on the reverse strand, counting down.
AAGACAGCGCGGATATGCGGGGCGTAGTCATCGATGGCCGGGAGCATGACGATGACATCGCGCGGACGCAGGGTCGGATCGCTGCTGAAGCGCGCAAGCAACTGGTCGTGAAGGATTTCAACTTCGCGCTGCGGGCTGTGGGCGATGTGGAAACGGACCGAACGGTCGCGGGTGGCATCGATGGCAGGCCAGGCCTCGCGGGTTTCGGCCAGGGGGCGCAGCTCGAGGATGTCGTCCTGCAACTGGTTGAGCAGGGTGGTGGGCTGGGCGTCGCTGAACAGGTCGATGCGACCGTCGCTGAAGACACCACGGTAACTGCTGGGATCATCGTAGCTATCGAGCAGGTTGATGTAGTCACGGCCTTGCTTCCCCCAGGCGGCCAGCAGCGGATGAGCGTGCTGGTGCATCGACTCGTCGTCCAGTTGCAGCGGCATGCCGTGCTTGCGCTGTTGGCGCTTGTACTGGTGCCGGAGCAGGTCTTTGTCCGCGACGATATCCCCCCAGTGATGGCGGCAAGGGTTGTGTACGCACAGCAATACCTGGCTGAAGCGGGCCAGCCCGGCCAGGGCTTCAAGGGCCTGGGCGGGCAGCGACGAGATGCCAAAGACGATGACCCGCGACGGCAGGCCGGCGGGGGCTTGCTCAAGGGTATCCATGCGCGCGATGAAACGCTGATGGACGCCGGCACGGCTCTGCGCCATCCCCTCTGCACCGACATCGTCGAGCAATGCACGCCATAGCTCGGCCTGCCAGCGGTTGCCATCCGCCAGGGGCTTGCGCTCGCCCCGGGCGGTGTTGAGCACGTGCTCGCCAGCGGCCCAATCCTTGAGCCAGTCGGCGCGATAGACCTGGTATTGGTCGAACAGGTCGGCCAGGCGTTCAGCGAGCTGGTAGCGCTTGCGCAGGTCGGTGTCGTCGGTGAGGAAGCGCTTGAGTGGCTCGAAGTGCGGTCGCTCGATCAGCGCGGGCAGCAGGCGTACCAGGCGCCAGGTCAGCGGTGCCTTGTCGAGCAGCGACACCTCGGGAATCTCGTCGCGACCCAGCACTAGGCGATAGAGCTGCCACATGAAAGTGCCGGGCAACTGAACGTCGATGGCCGCAGCGATACCACAGCCGCCTTGATCATCGTCCTGTGGGTCTTCGGCCAGTGCGAGCTTGAGCCATTGGGCGATACCGTTGCTCTGCACCAGGGCGATTTCGTTCTCCAGGGGCGCCAGGGGATAGTTGCGCATCACGCTCACGACCAGGTTGCGCAAATCGTCGAGGCGGTTGCCCTGGACGATCATGAAACCTGGATGCAGTGACGTGGTGTTGGCCATTGGGTGCTCTCTGGAAGACGGGGTGCGCAGACGGAACCATACCCTGTAGAGGCAGGCTTGTCCCGTGGCATGGGCGGGTCCGGTCTGGCTTCAGAACGCCAGAAAGACAAAACCCCTACCTGCTCGCGCAGATAGGGGTTTTGCGAAATGAATCTTGACGATGACCTACTCTCACATGGGGAAACCCCACACTACCATCGGC
>NZ_JBNFMU010000195.1:0-32532 GCF_049942315.1 Pseudomonas wayambapalatensis | reverse complement strand
CCCCGCCATTGCGTCCTAAAAGACAGCACAAGCTGCAAAGGCTGCAACCCTGATGAAAAGCCAAACCATCCGCCGCTGGTCGGCGATCCATACCTGGACCAGCCTGATCTGCACGCTGTTCCTGCTGCTGCTCGCCCTGACCGGCCTGCCGCTGATCTTCCACCACGAACTCGAACACCTGCTCGGCGATGCCCCGGAACTGCGCGAGATGCCCGCCGACACCCCGCACCTGGACCTGCAGCAGCTGGTGCTGAAAGCCGAACAACACCGCCCCGGCGAAGTGATGCAGTACTTCGGCTATGACGAGGATGAACGCAACGGTGTGGTGGCGATCACCGCAGCCACCGCCGGCACCGAGCCCAACGCCTCGCACACCTTCATGCTCGATGCCCGCACTGGCGAAGCGGTGGCCATGCCCGCCGCCAATGGCGGCTTCATGATGTTCATGCTGCGCCTGCACGTGGACATGTTCGCCGGGCTGCCCGGCAAGCTCTTGCTGGCGGCGATGGGCGTGTTGTTCGTCGTTGCCATCGTGTCAGGCACGGTGCTCTATGCCCCGTTCATGCGGCGCCTGCAGTTCGCCACGGTCCGCACCGACAAGTCGCGACGCCTGCGCTGGCTCGACCTGCACAACCTGATCGGCGTTGTCACCCTGACCTGGGCGCTGGTGGTCGGTGTCACCGGGGTGATCAGCGCGCTGTCCGACTTGGTCATCGCGGCCTGGCGCAACGACAGCCTGGCGGCGATGGTCGCGCCTTACCGCGATGCCCCGCCGCTCATCGAGCGCGCGCCTGCCACGCAGTTGCTGCAGATCGCCGAACAGGCCGCACCAGGCATGCGTGCGGACTTCATCGCTTTTCCCGGTACACGCTTCTCCAGCGAGCACCACTACGCGGTGTTCATGAAAGGCGCGACACACCTGACCTCGCACCTGCTGACCCCGGTGCTGATCGATGCCCGTACCCTGGAGGTCACCGCAGTCGGCGATCGCCCCTGGTACATGGACGCCATGGGCCTGTCACAGCCGCTGCACTTCGGCGACTATGGCGGCCGGCCGATGCAGATCCTCTGGGCGGCACTGGATGTGCTGACCATCGTAGTCCTGCTCAGCGGCCTGTACCTGTGGTGGGGCAAGCAGCGCAAGCCACGCGAGGTGCGGACATGAGCCACCGCTCGCAAAGCACTCGGCGGATCTTCGCCTGGCCGACCGCCATCGCCCTCCTGAGTGCTGCAGGGCTGTTCGCGGCCTTGCTCGGTGATGGCGCCTGGGACGTGCTGTCCTGGATGGGGCTGGGCCTACCGGCGCTCCTTGCGGTGCGTGGCCTGTCGCGACGATGAGGTAATCGGCTAACGCGTCCACCGCGGGCAGGCACGCCAAGCTGATCGCTCCATCACTGCGGAGCGCAGCCCATGAGCCTGCAACATTTCCAAGCCTTCGACCAACAACTGAGCAGCCTGCTCACCTCGCCGCCCAGGCCTGATACCTCACAGCCCTGGCTCAAGGCGCGCCAGCGGTATTTCGCTGACCTCGCCGAGTACTGGCTCGACAAGGGCGCCAGCACCGAAAGCCGCAAGGCACGGCTGATCACCTTGTTGCGCGAACAACTGCTTGCACAGATCACCCTGCGCGTCGACGACCACACCCTCGGCTCGAACCACGCCGATTTGCTCAGAACCAGCATAGAGCTGCCGCTGCCCGGACAACGCCAGCATCTGCCCCACGCCGAACGCCCGCAGGTGTACCGCCCACTGCTGGACATCGGCACCCCTCACTGGCGCGAGTTCCTGCCCGGCGTCTTCGTGATTGTCGAAGGCGGCCCCGAGGGCAGCTCGCCCGACCCTGACCACCCCAGTGACTACGCCGTGCTGTGCAGTCTTTCCCACGGCATCGAGGCGTTCGACGATCTGGCAGAGCTGCACACCGAGCTGTGCGAACGCCTGGACGACCTGCAGCAGAGCAGACCATTGCTGCAGTTGATGGCCAGCGATGACCAGCGGGAGCTTGCGCGCAATGCCGAACGCCTGCGTTACGAGTGGTTCAACGACGATCCGCTGCAGTTGCAGGCCCAAGCCCTGATAGATGGCCAACATGCACGCCTGACCCAGGCTTGGGAAAGCGCTGCCCAGGCATCGTCACTCGACTGGCCAACCCTGGCCACCCAACTGGACACAGCCGCCGACCTGCTGCCCCTGGCCGACAGCCGGTCGGCCCTGCAGACGCGCTATGCCCTGCTGCTGGAGAGAAACAGCCCCGCCTGGCTCAAGAACACGTCGGCACAAGGCCTGACCCACATCATGCAGACCATGCAGGAGCTGGTGATCGCCATCGACAAGGCCGCCGCGCCAGGCATTCTCAGTCACGATCAGTTCCTCGACCGTGAAGGCCTGCGCACCTGGACCTGCGAGCAACTGCGCACAGCCCTGCGCCAGCAGTATCAATTCGATGTCGATCCGCTTGAGCTCCGTGTCAGCGTGACAATGGCACGCCAGACCGGGCCCGTCCTCCATCCCGGCCTCGCCACCGGCTACATCCCCGCCGCCAGCCGCCCGCAGGTTGGCGACACCGTCGAACTGGTTTCGCAGACTTACCGACTCGATCAGTTGGCCATGCTCAATATCGCCTGGTTCGACATCGACTATTGGCTGACAGCACGGGTACACCGCGCGGACGGCAGCCCCGTGACACAGATCACTGCGGCGCAGATCAAGCAGATGGTTCGCGCCCTGGACGTTGGCGAGAGCTACAGCCGCTACCTGCGCACGCACCTGCTGGAGTCACCGACGGCCAAATGGCGACAGGAAAGCTACGCCGCTATCAGCACAGCACGCATGCGCGCCGAGGCGGCCAAGGCGCGATACGCCGGCCACTACCTCGAAGATGCCTTCGAGCGCGGCTATAGGTGGACGAGCACCGTGCTCGACCATCCCGACAGCAGGCAGCGCGCGGCGCTGAAAACCACGCGCCTGAGCGTACGACAACTGCTGATCGGGGGTCATACGGTGCAAGGGGTCATGCTCGTCACCCCCGAGAACGCCGGCATGCTGCGCTTTCTGGTCTATACGCCAGATGCCCCGGATCGACGCGCCTGGCGCGAATATCGCAACGCCCGGCACATGCTGCGCACGCTACGCGAGAAGCCAGCCCTGCGTGCCTATGTCACAGAGCGCATGCCGTTGGCCAACCCGGATGAGATCGAGCGCTGGCTGTCCAAGGGCGGTTTGGGCTCACGGGTCAGCCGCCCGGAAATCACCGGCGACTTTCAGCACGCCCGCTATCAGGCCGAAGTCCATGCAGCCCTCGCAGCGGTGGACGCGGCCACCAACACCAAGCTGGAGTTACTGGGCGATTTCAGCCTGCATGTGCTGTGGATCATCCTCGACCTGCTCAGCCTGGTTCTGCCTAACCGTGCCCTGTCACCGCTGTCGTTCGCCCGTGCTGCGATCTCGGTAATCGACACCCACAAGGCGCGCGTCGAAGGTGATCGCATCGGCATGCTGCGCTCGCTGGTCGATGCCTTTACCCATACCAGTGATGGCATCAACAGCATCGCGGGCTCAACCGTGGTGCGCCGGGCAATTCGAGCCATGCCGCCGACACCGCCGCTGTCGCTGCCTCCGAGCATGGCCAGCGCGGTCAATACCAGCAAGCTGCGCTACCGGGTCGACGGCATCCACAAGGAGGGCATCTATGAGCAGCCTTCACCCTATCCCGGATTGAGCTTCTACTTCATCAAGGACAGCACGGGCCAGAGTTACCAGGTCGCGTTCGATGGTTACCGCTGGCGGGTGGTCGATCCGCGCAAGCCGGACACCTACACCAAGGTGCCGGTCAAGCGTCGCAAGGATGGCGAATGGGTCGTGGACTCCCCCGTCCTGTGGTACGACGGCCTGCCAGACCTGAAGGCGATGTTCGACACCTGTCGCCTCGCCGAGGTGCCTGCAGGGAGCAAGCGGGAGGATACCGACGGGCTGTACGAGAGCGAGCAAGGGCTTTACCTGCTTGCAGGTGGCCATGCCCTGCCGCTGCGCGCGCATCTGCTGAAGCATTACTACCACTTGCTGCTCGCCGAGCAAAACCGCGAAAGCCCCACCTCGACCATCCTGCGCTGGCAGGACGGCCAATGGCGCCTTCGCGTGCGCCAGGCCGGTCGCAGCAGCGAATGGCTGCCGCTACCGCAGGCTTATTCGGTGAGCCGCGGCAGCAACTGATCGAGGCGCTGGTGCAAGGCACTGCTGCTCGGCCAGTTGCGCAGCAAACGCGCACGATCACGTGCGTAGGCGGGAGCGAAGCTGAGCTGGGTGGCGTGCTGGGTCATGGCATCAAGGTCGATCAAGGCCCACTGGCCGTCCTGCCAGAACAGGTTGTGCCCCTTGAAGTCACCATGGCTGATGCGCTCGGCAATCAGCTGCTGCATCAGCCTGACCAGCGCCTGCACCTGTGCCTCCGGCACTTCGCCACTCTCGACATGGGGCGCGAAGCATGCGGTCAGATCCGGGCCGTCGACGTATTCGGTCACCAGGTAGGCGGTGCTGCGCAGCCCCATCACCCGTTGCTCCAGCACCGCCAGCGGGCGTGGCGTGGCGATGTCGAGAAACGCCAGGCGATGGCCTTCGATCCACGAATGCCAGGCGCGGCTCGGGCGCCAGAAACGCTTGAACCAGTGGGCAGTGTTCTTGATGTTGTAGCGCTTGAGCACCAGCGTGCGACCACCGGCCTCGATACGTGCGACGCTGGCGGCGCCGCCGGTCTTGTACAGGTGGCCCTGCTCGATCAGCGTGTCGGCCTGCTCCAGCACCGGCAACAGGGCAGCCACCTCCTCGCGCCGAATCGCCCGCAAGCCTGAGAGGCTGCGCTCGACGCTGAACAACGTGCAGTCGCGCCCGGCTTTGTCCAGGTAGTCTTTCAAGCGCCAGCTGCGCACCTTGTCGACCTGCTTCTGCAAGGCTTCGAGCGGCAGTGCATGCTCGCCATTGGCCAGCAGGTAATGCACCAGTGCCTCTTCGATGAAGGGTTCCAGGCGCTTGGGCAACTGGGCGAACAACACCCCGAGGTTTTCCAGCACGCGCTGGCGCGACAACTGCTGGCCCGGCGTTTCGGCCTTGATGCCGGCACCGTCGATCAGGTAGAGCTTGCCCTTGTGACGCAGCAGGTTGTCCAGGTGCAGGTCTTCCTGCCACAGGCCCTTGGCGTGCATCTGCGCCACCGCGGTCAGTGCCTCGCCGAGCACACCATGCTGCTCATCCGCCAGCATCGGCAGATGCTCGACCCTGGCCCAGGCATTGCCCAGGTTCTCGGCGTTCTCAAGGAACTCGAACAGCAGCCAGCCACCCTCGCCATCCTTCAGGCCATCGGCCAGCAGGCGGGGTGTGGTCAACCCCTGTGCAGCCATCAAGCGCACACCCTCCAGCTCACGCTGGAAATGACGGGCGGCGCTGCTGCCGACCAGCAGTTTGGCCAGCACCGGCGTGCCACGCCAGATACCGGCACCGACATAGCGCTGCCCCGGCAGCACGCGCAGCAGGCTGAGCAACTGCAGCTCGGCACTGCCGGCAGCATCTTCGAGCGTCACATTCAGCGGCAGGCTCGGGCTGCGCCCGGCGTCCTTCAGTTCAGACAAACGCATCAGCGGGCCTCTTTTTCACGACGGCGTTGCGTGAGGCGTTGCAGCCAGGTGCCGACCAGCGCGCTGTCGGCCGGCTGCGCCAGGTAGGCGGCGAGCAGGCTGCGCACGTCTGCCTCGCTCCAGGCACGGGCGCGACGCAGCAAGGGCTCGAGGTCCTTGAGGCGGTCACGCATGCCAAACAGCAGTGGCCGCGTCTTTTCCAGGTCGATCAGCTGGGCCTGCCAGCCATCGCGGCGTTCACGCAGGAAAATATGCTTGGGATAGAAACAGCCATGCACCTGGCCAGCGCCGTGCAGGGTACGCGCCAGCTCGCCACAGGCCGCGAGAATGCCCTGGCGCTGCTGTTCGGGCAGTTGCGGCCATTGGCCGAGGAAGCTCTCCAGATCGCTCCACTCGTCGAGCGCGCGGGTCATCAGGATCGCCCGGTGCTTGCCGCCCTGCTTGCGCTCGCCATAGAACACCGCCTGCAACGCCGGGATGTTGAGCTTTTCGTAGCGGCTTATATTACGGAACTCGCGGGCGAAGGTAGGCTCGCCGAACGGCCGATGCAGGGTACGCGTGAGGTAGTCGCTCTGGCGCTTGAGGTAGTAGCCCTTGCCCTCGAGCTCCAGGCGGAACACGCTGCTCCAGCCGCCGCGCCCGGTGTTGGGTTCGTCAACGGCGTCCAGTTGCAGCGCCCACAGCGCCTCGAAGTCGTTCAGGCCATGGCGTTGCAGCAGCGCCTGATCGACGCTGGCCAGGTAATCGGTCATTCCCTTCCCTCGAAGAAGCTCACCACCTGGCGAATCCGTCGCTTGTCACGGGCATTGAGCCGCGCGTGCCCGCGATATTGCAGGTAGAAGCGCAGGCGCTGGGTGGCCGAGAGGTGATATTTGGCGACCTTGTCCAGGCACGCCAGGTCCTTGATAAGCCGGTGGCGGAGCATGAAGCCGCGCCAGAAATCGCCCGTCGGGCAATCGATGAAGAACAGCGTCGCCTGATCATCCACCAGCAGGTTGCGCCACTTCAGGTCGTTGTGGGCGAAGTGGTGATCGTGCATGACCCGGGTATGGCGCGCCAGCTGACGACTGACATGCTCGACCCAGGCGCGGTCGGCCAGACGCGGATCGTTGCGCTCGGCCAGCGCCGAAAGGTCTTCGGTGCGCGGCAGCTCGCGGGTGATCATCGCCCCGCGGCCGAACGACAGGCCATTGCGCTCCAGCCCCCAGGCCACCACTTCGGCGGTAGGGATGCCCCACTTGGCGAACTGCTTGAGGTTCTGCCATTCGGCCTTGATCCGGGGGCGCCCGAGGAAGCGACGCATGTGCTTGCCGGCACCGGTGTAGCGTTTGACGTAGTAGTTGATCCCATCGCGCTCGATGCGGATGACTTCGCTGAGCGGGTCACGGGTCAGGCGTTCGCCGTCAAGGGCGAACACCGCGTCGATACTGCCGAAATCCGCCGCCAGGTGTTCGTAGCCTGGCGCCAGTGTCCAACCCGCCATCAGAGCGCATCCCCATAGCGTTGCTTGCGATCGTAGAGTTTCTGCGCCTTGCGTTCGAGCCAGGCGAGCAGTGCGGCTTCCTCGCCGAGCACCTGGCGCAGCGGGCGCTGGAAATAGCCCTTGAGGAAGCGCAACTTGTCGCGGCGCGTCAGGCCGATGTCCAGGGCCGAGAAATACAAGGCGGCCAGGTCCTTGTCGCGCCAGCGACGGGTGATTTTCGCCCGAGTCTGTGCGCGGTGCAGGTCGATCACCGACAGTTTGAAGTCTTCCGGCGTCACTGGCCGGTCGGTGTGCAGCAGGAAGTGGCAGATGTAGCAGTCACGGTGGTTGACGCCAGCACGGTGCATGCCGCCGACCATCTTCGCTACCTCGGCGATCAGCGCACGCTTGAGGCGCGGCTCGGGAGGCTGCCTGAGCCAGTCGATGCTGAAGTCTTCCAGGCTGACGGTAGGTGCCAGCTCCTCGGTGACGATGAACGAATGCTGGGCCGCCGGGTTGCTGCCCCGCTCGCCATAGGCGACGGCGGTCATGGTCGGCACGCCGACCTCCTGCAGGCGCTGGATCGCCAGCCATTCCTGGCCGGCACCGAGCACCGGCAGCTTGGCGCTGAACAGGTTCTTGAAGATCTCGCCCCAGCCAATGCCACGGTGAATCTTGACGAAATAGCCCTCGCCCTCGACCTCGGTGCGCAGGGTTCGGCGCCCTTCGAGCTCGCGGTATACCTCGCCCTGCAAGGCTTCGACGGCGTCGAAGGGGTCGCGCCCGGCCCACAGGCGCTTGAAGGGTTCGGCCAGCATCAGCTTCATGCGTGCTCCTGGCCGAGGATCACGTCGGCGGCGTGCTGCGGCATGCTGTAGAGATCGGCGCTGTCGGCAAAGGCCAGGCCGTTGCGCGCCCAGTCGGCGCGGGCCTGCGGGTCTTCGAGCATGCGCTGCAGGTAGGCGTTGAGCTGCTCTTGCTCGAACGGCTCGTCGAGCACCAGGCCGCTGTCGGCCTCGGCGATGTAATGGGCATAGCCGCAGACCTTGGATACCAGCACCGGCAAACCGGCGACCAGCGCTTCGAGCAGCACGGTGCCGGTATTTTCGTTGTAGGCCGGGTGGATCAGCAGGTCGGCGCCGAGCAGGAAGCGCGGGATATCGCTGCGCCCCTTGAGGAACTGCACCTGGTCACCCAGGCCGAGCGTGGCGCTCTGCAGTTGGAACACCTTCGGGTCGTCCTGGCCGATGACCATCAGCCGGGTGCGCTTGCGCAGGCTCGACGGCAGTGCGGCCAGGGCCTTGAGGCTGCGATCGACGCCCTTGGTCTTGAACCCCGAGCCGATCTGCACCAGCAGCAGGTCGTCGTCACCCAACGCGAACTCCTGGCGAAACGCTGCGCGGATCTCGGCGGCATTGGAGGGTGCCCGGCGATCCTGGGAGATGCCCGGCGGCAGCAGGTGGAAACGCTCCACAGGGGTGTCGTAGTGCTTGATGAACAGCGGTTGCTGCACTTGCGAGATCATCAGGATCTCGGTGGCAGCATCCTTGGCGAACACCGCACGCTCGTATTCGGCGAAGTGCCGGTAGCGGCCCCAGCGGCGGTACAGGCCGCCGCGCAGGGTCTGGGCCTTGTCTTCGAAGCAGCCGTCGGCGGCGTAGTAGACGTCCAGCCCTGGCATCTTGTTGAAGCCGATCAGGCGATCGACCGGGCGCTTGGCCAGGTCGGCGGCCATCCAGGCACTGAGCTTCTCGTTGCGACGGTGGTTGAACAGCGCCTTGACCGGCGCCACCAGCACTTCGAAGCCCGGGGGGATATCACCTTCCCAGATGAGTGTGTAGACGCGGATCTGATGCCCGCGCTTCTGACACTCGAGGGCGATGCGCATGAAATCGCGCTGCAGCCCGCCGAAGGGGAAGTATTTGTAAAGCACGAAAGCCAGTTGCATCAACGAACATCCTCAGCCAGCAGCAGCGCGCTCAAGCGGCCCGCCACATGCTCGGGATTCAGGCGAGTGAAGCACAGCGGCCACTCGCGTTTGAGATCGAACCGGCGCAGGTCCTCGGCGCTCGGTTTGTAGGTGCACTTCTTCTGCAGGCACGGCGCGCAGGGGAAGTTGCTGGCCTGGTGGATCTGGGCGCGTCCGTAGGCACCGGTCAGACCAGGATTGGTGGGGCCGAACAGCGAGATGGTCGGCACGTCCAGCGCGGCGGCCAGGTGGCCGAGGCCGGTGTCCACCGCCACGCAGGCCTTGGCCGCAGCGAGTATGCGCGCGACCCCTGCGAGGTTCAATTTGGGGAGTACCTGGCAATTTTCCAAGCCTTGGGCGATGCGTTCGGCACGGGCCTTCTCCGCAGGATTGCCCCAGGGCAGCACGACTTTCATCTTGCGCCGCCCCATGCGCTCGGCCAGCTCGCGCCAGTAGGCTTCCGGCCAGTGCTTGGTGGCCCAGGTGGTGCCATGCAGGAACACCACGTAGGGGGCGGTCGGAGGCAGTTGCAGGCGGTTCAGGTCGAGGCCGTACTGGCCGATGCCTTCAGGCAGGTCGTAGGCCAGGGACAAGGCGAACAGCTGGCGTACCCGCTCCACCGCATGCTGGCCGACGGCTACCGACAGCCGCCGGTCGTAGAAGCGGCTGGCCCAGCCTTCGCGCGCCGAATAGCGGTCGAGCCCGGCCACCGGTGCCTTGACGTAACGGGTCAACCAGGCCGACTTGACCAGCCCCTGGGCATCGATCACCAGGTCGTACTTGCGCTCGCGCAGGCGTTGCTTGAAGGCCTTCCACTCGCCGCTCTTGAGCGTTTGCCAGATATTCTTGCGCCAGCGCCGGATCGCCACCGGGATCACCTGGTCGACCGCCGGATGCCAGCTCGGGATCTCGGCGAACCCCTCTTCCACCACCCAGTCGAAGCGGATGCCGGGGATGGCGTGAGCGGCATCGGTGAGCGCCGGCAGGGTGTGGATCACATCGCCCAGCGACGAGGTCTTGATGATCAGTACCCGCACTTAGTCGACCTCGGCCACGCTATCGATCAGGTTCGGACCACCCAGGCTGTGCAAGGCGGCGATGACTTTTTCAGGCTCGAGCAGACGCAGGCAGTTGTAGTGGCCGAAGCGGCAGGTGCGTTCGAAGCACGGGCTGCACTCGATGCCGGTGCGCACCACCTCGACCTGGTCGGCCAGCGGCGGAGTGAAGCCCGGCGAGGTCGAACCGTAGACGGCCACCAGCGGACGGTTGAGCGCCGCCGCCACATGCATCAGGCCGGAGTCGTTGGACACCACCGCATCGGCGCAGGACATCAGGTCGATGGCTTCGGCCAGCGAGGTCTCGCCGGCCAGGTTGCTGGACTCTTCACGGAACCCCGGGATCAGCCGGTCGCGGATCTGCTCGCCGACCGGATGATCGTTCTTCGAGCCGAACAGCCACACTTGCCAGCCCTGACGAATCATCGCGTCGGCAACGGCGGCGTAGTGCTCCGCCGGCCAGCGCTTGGCCTCGCCGAACTCGGCACCTGGGCACAGCGCCAGCACCGGGCGGTCCAGCTCCAGGCCGAACTTGGCCAGGGCGGCCTCGCGGCTCTGGTCTTCGATGCGCAGGCTCGGGCGGGGATAGGGTTGTGGCAGCGGCGCGCCCGGCTCATAGGCCAGGGCCATGAAGCGCTCGATCATCAGCGGGTAGCGCGCCTTGTCGAGCTTGCGCACGTCGTTGAGCAGCAGGTAGCGCATCTCGCCACGCCAGCCGGTACGCTGGGGGATGCCGGCGAAGTAAGGCACCAGTGCCGACTTGAGCGAGTTGGGCAACAGGATCGCCTGGTCGTACTGGCCGGCCAGTGATTTGCCGATGCGCCGACGCGTGGCCAGCTCCAGGGCACCGTGGCCGAGCGGGAAGCTCAAGGCCTGGCGCACCTCGGGCATGCGCTCGAGGATCGGCCGGCTCCACTCGGGGGCCAGCACGTCGATCACGCAGTCGGGGTGACGCTGTTTCAGGCACTGGAACAGGGTCTGCGCCATCACCATGTCGCCGACCCAGCTGGGTCCAATGATCAGTATTCTCATGCTTTATCCAGAAACATTCGGGGAGGCTGCAGGCTGCTCTACAACCTGGCCTCCCCTCTTTATATTCAGGCTATGTGGCGGACAGTGTACCACTGACATGCCTCGTTCGCGGGCAAGCCCGCTCCTACAGGCCCCCATAGATCTTGAGTGCTGTGGTGTACCTGCAGGAGCGGGCTTGCCCGCGAACGAAGCCAGCGCGGTAATCAGCTCAAACCCAGCTCACCCCAGATTCGCCGCACCTCGCGGCGCTCATCGACAAGCTGCCCGGCATCGATCACCCCGGCTTGCTTCTGCAATGCCTGGCGGTGCGAAGCGGAGCGGAAGGTCTTGTACACCTCGCGCAACAAAATCGCGTCCTCGGCGGGCATCAATCCGGCCTGCTCCAGCTCTTCGAGGATGCGAATGTTATCGGTCCAGCGCAGCAGGGCCGGATGATCGTGGGACCAGGCCAAAGCGGCGTATTGCACCATAAATTCGATATCCACGATACCACCGGCATCCTGCTTGACATCGAACGGCTGGCCGGGCTCGAAGGCGTTGTCGGCGGTACCGGCGACGGTACTCTTGCTGCCCAGGCTGGCGCGCATCTTGGCGCGCATCTCGCTCACTTCCTGACGCAGCGCATCGAGATCGCGGGCCTTGCCCAGCACGCCGGCACGCACCGTTTCGAAGGCACTGCCGACCTGCTTGCAGCCCACCAGCACACGGGCCCGCACCAGGGCCTGGTGCTCCCAGGTCCAGGCCTCGTTCTGTTGGTAGCGCTCGAAGGCCCCGAGCGAGCTGACCAGCAGCCCCGACGCACCGGAGGGACGCAGGCGCATGTCCACATCATAGAGCTGGCCGGAGTTGGTCTGGGTGGTCAGCAGGTGAATGATGCGCTGGCCCAGGCGGGTGAAGAACTGCGCGCCGTCGATGGGCTTGGCGCCATCGGTCTCGGCGTTTGGATCGCCGTCGTGGATGAACACCAGGTCCAGGTCCGAGCCATGCCCCAGCTCGATGCCACCGACCTTGCCGTAGCCGACGATGATGAAACTTGGGTCGCACAGGCTTCCATCACTGCGCTTGGGCTGGCCATGACGGGCCACGGTCTGACGCCAGGCCAACGCCAACACCTGGTCGAGAATGGCCTCGGCCAGCCAGGTCAGATAGTCGCTGACCTTCATCAAGGGCAGGTTGCCGCTGATTTCGGACGCCGCCACACGCAGGCTGTGCGCCAGCTTGAAGTGGCGCAGGGCCTCCATCTGCTGTTCCAGGTCGTCCTCGGGGATGCGCGTCAACCGCTCGCGCAGCTCCGACGCCAGTTCCGGCGCCAGCGGCGGGCTGAACAGGCGGCCTTCGTTGAGCAGTTCATCGAGCAGCAGCGGGAAACGCGTGATCTGCTCGGCGATCCACGGGCTGGCGGCACACAGAGTCAGCAGACGACGCAGGGCTCCAGGGTTTTCGGTCAGCAACACCAGATAGGCCGAACGCCGCGCGACCGCCTCCACCAGCGGCAGTACCCGCTCCAGCACCAGGTCGGGGTTGTCGTGCTCGACGGTCTGCGCCAGCAGGCGCGGAATGAAAGCATCCAGGCGTTCCCGGCCAATGCGCTGCATCGAGCGCAGCGACGGGCTGGCACGCAAGGCGGCCAAGCGCCGCAGGGCCTCGCCCGACTGCTTGAACCCGGCCTCTTCCAGTTGGCGGCCAGCGGCCTCCTCGTCCTGCGCCTGCTCCCACAGCGGCGACCACTCGCCGCCCACCACCAGCTCGCCCTCGGCTTCCTCTTCGTCCGGGTCGGCGATCACCTGGCGGAAGTGCCAGTCGACCCGACCACGCCACTGCATCAGTTGGTCATGGAACGCCTGCCAGTCGGCAAAGCCAAGGATGTAGGCGACCCGTTCACGATCGAGCTCGGCATCCGGCAGCATCTGGGTCTGGCGGTCGGCGATGGCCTGGATCGCATGTTCGGTGTAGCGCAGGAACTCATACCCCTCGCGCAGCTCGGCCACCACTGCCGGCGGCAGGTAGCCCTGCCCTTCAAGCGTGGCCAGCACCTTGAGCAGCGGACGTTGCTGCAAGCTCAGGTCGCGCCCGCCGTGGATCAGCTGGAACGCCTGGGCGATGAACTCGACCTCGCGAATGCCCCCGGCGCCGAGCTTGATGTTCTCGGCCATGCCCTTGCGCCGCACTTCCTGCTGGATCAGCTGCTTCATGGTGCGCAGCGCCTCGATGGCGGAGAAATCCAGGTAGCGCCGGTAGACGAACGGTCGCAGCATCTCCTGCAACTGCGCCCCGGCCACCTGGTCACCCGCCACCACGCGGGCCTTGATCATGGCGTAGCGTTCCCAGTCACGCCCCTGGTCCTGGTAGTACTGCTCCAGGGCATTGAACGAGAGCACCAGCGCGCCGGCCGAGCCATAGGGGCGCAGGCGCATGTCGACGCGGAACACGAAACCGTCGACGGTGACCGGGTCCAGCGCCTTGATCAGGCGTTGCCCGAGGCGGGTGAAGAACTCCTGGTTATCCAGCGAGCGCTTGACCCCTTCGGTCTCGCCGCCTTCGGGAAAGGCGAAGATCAGGTCGATGTCCGACGACAGGTTGAGCTCCACCGCGCCCAGCTTGCCCATGCCCAGCACCACCATGTGCTGCGCCAGGCCGCTGCGGTTGCCGATCGGCGTGCCGAACTGCTGGCAATGGCGCGGGTACAGCCATTGGTAGGCTTCGTCGATCGAGGCGTCGGCAAGCTCGGACAGGTCGCGGCAGGTCTCGCCCAGTTCGGCCTGGCGGGTGATATCGCGCCAGATGATCCGCACCTGCTGACGGTTGCGCGCGCGGCGCAGGTTGCGCGCAAGTTCGTCTTCGCTCTGCGCAGCGTCGGCGGCGGCTTTTATATGGGCACGCAGTTGGCCGGGAGCATAGGTGCGGTCCATTTCACCGCTGGCGAGCAGCTCGAACAGCGTCGCCGGCTCGCGCTGCGCCTGCTCGAGGACGAAATCGCTGGCAGCAGCCACCTGATCGAACTGCAGGCGATGCGCCGGGCTCCAACTGTCTGGATTAAGATCCGGATGCGCCGCCAGCGCCTCCTGCAGGAATTGTCGGTTACGGGCGACCAGCGGTTGCAGGGCGCCAGGCAGATCGAGCGGCAAAGGCAGGCGCATGGTCTATCCTTGATCGGCGTGAATGAGAGAGGTGGGTGCAGGCGAAAGAGGGACGAGCCGCGGTTGGACTGTCATACAAAAGTTGTAAATAGCTGAAAAACTCGAATCATTGGTACGAAACATCAAGAAACCTCTTGTGCCAGTGCGATACCAACCAACAGGAACGTTTTTCTCCACAACCCGAAAGGCGGCCACAAGCCGTTTTTCTGTAGTATTACTACTCCCTCGACTGCTCAAAAGCATGAAATGCCAAAGCATTTGTAGTAAAACTACACGGCGCCGGATGACTGTCCGGCAAATCCAAGAATTCACGACGTCTGCCCAAAAGGCCAGTCGCAAACTCAGGCTTCCGATTCTGGTTGCCTTTCCGCCCTGGAGCAAGCCATGCAAGACCTCGATCCTATCGAAACCCAGGAATGGCTGGATGCCCTGGAGTCGGTCCTCGACAAAGAAGGCGAAGACCGCGCTCATTACCTGATGACCCGCATGGGCGAACTGGCCACCCGCAGTGGTTCCCAGTTGCCTTACGCCATCACCACGCCATACCGCAACACCATCCCTGTCACCCACGAAGCACGCATGCCTGGCGACCTGTTCATGGAACGCCGCATTCGCTCGATGGTGCGTTGGAACGCCTTGGCCATGGTCATGCGTACCAACCTGAAGGACTCGGACCTGGGCGGACACATCTCGAGCTTCGCCTCCAGCGCCACCCTCTACGACATCGGCTTCAACTACTTCTTCCAGGCCCCGACCGAAGAACACGGCGGCGACCTGATCTTCTTCCAGGGCCACGCCTCGCCAGGCGTCTACGCCCGCGCCTTCATGGAAGGCCGCATCAGCGAAGAGCAGATGAACAACTTCCGCCAGGAAGTGGACGGCAACGGCCTGTCTTCGTACCCGCACCCCTGGCTGATGCCTGACTTCTGGCAGTTCCCGACCGTTTCGATGGGTCTGGGTCCGATCCAGGCGATCTACCAGGCACGCTTCATGAAGTACCTGGAAGCCCGCGGCTTCATCCCGGCCGGCAAGCAGAAGGTCTGGTGCTTCATGGGTGACGGCGAGTGCGACGAGCCGGAATCCCTGGGCGCGATCGCCCTGGCCGGCCGCGAGAAGCTGGACAACCTGATCTTCGTCATCAACTGCAACCTGCAGCGCCTCGACGGCCCGGTTCGCGGCAACGGCAAGATCATCCAGGAACTCGAAGGCGTGTTCCGTGGCGGTGGCTGGAACGTCAACAAGGTCGTCTGGGGCCGCTTCTGGGACCCACTGCTGGCCAAGGACACCAACGGTGCCCTGCAGCGCCGCATGGACGAAGTCATCGACGGCGAGTACCAGAACTACAAGGCCAAGGACGGCGCGTACGTCCGTGAGAACTTCTTCAACACCCCAGAGCTCAAGGCCATGGTCGAAGACCTGTCCGACGACGAGATCTGGAAGCTCAACCGTGGCGGCCACGACCCGTACAAGGTCTACGCGGCGTACCACCAGGCTGTGAACCACAAAGAGCAGCCGACCGTCATCCTGGCCAAGACCATCAAGGGTTACGGTACCGGTGCTGGCGAAGCCAAGAACACCGCGCACAACACCAAGAAAGTCGACGTCGACAGCCTGCGTCACTTCCGCGACCGCTTCGACATTCCGGTCAAGGACGCCGACCTCGAGAACCTGCCGTTCTTCAAGCCTGAAGAAGGTTCTGCCGAAGCCAAGTACCTGGCCGAGCGTCGCGCCGCACTGGGTGGCTTCGTGCCACAACGCCGCGCCAAGAGCTTCAGCGTGCCGACCCCGCCACTGGAGACGCTCAAGGCGATCCTCGACGGCTCGGGCGACCGCGAAATCTCCACCACCATGGCCTTCGTGCGCATCCTGGCGCAACTGGTCAAGGACAAGGAAATCGGCCAGCGCATCGTCCCGATCATCCCGGACGAAGCCCGTACCTTCGGTATGGAAGGCATGTTCCGCCAGCTGGGCATCTACTCGTCGGTCGGCCAGCTCTACGAGCCAGTCGATAAAGACCAGGTGATGTTCTACCGCGAGGACAAGAAGGGCCAGATCCTGGAAGAAGGCATCAACGAAGCCGGCGCCATGTCGTCCTTCATCGCTGCCGGTACCTCGTACAGCTGCCACAACCAGCCGATGCTGCCGTTCTACATCTTCTACTCGATGTTCGGCTTCCAGCGTATCGGCGACCTGGCCTGGGCCGCTGGCGACAGCCGCACCCGTGGCTTCCTGATCGGCGGTACCGCCGGCCGTACCACGCTGAACGGCGAAGGCCTGCAGCACGAAGACGGTCACAGCCACATGATGGCGGGCACCATCCCGAACTGCCGCACCTACGATCCGACCTACGGCTACGAGCTGGCGGTGATCATCCAGGACGGCATGAAGAAGATGACCGAAGAGCAACAGGACATCTTCTACTACATCACCGTGATGAACGAATCCTACCAGCAGCCTGCCATCCCGGCCGGTGCCGAGGAAGGCATCATCAAGGGCATGTACCTGCTGGAAGAAGACACCCGCGAAGCCGCGCACCACGTTCAGCTGATGGGCTCCGGCACCATCCTGCGCGAAGTCCGCGAAGCGGCGAAGATCCTGCGTGAAGAGTTCAACATCGGTGCCGATGTATGGAGCGTCACCAGCTTCAACGAACTGCGTCGCGACGGCCTGGCCGTGGAACGCGCCAACCGCCTCAAGCCTGGCCAGAAGCCACAGCAGACCTACGTCGAGCAGTGCCTGAGCGGTCGCAAGGGTCCGGTCATCGCCTCCACCGACTACATGAAGCTGTTCGCCGAGCAGATTCGTCAGTGGGTACCAAGCAAAGAGTTCAAGGTCCTGGGTACCGATGGCTACGGTCGCAGCGACAGCCGCAAGAAGCTGCGTCACTTCTTCGAAGTCGACCGTCACTTCGTGGTGCTGGCTGCCCTGGAAGCCCTGGCTGACCGTGGCGAGATCGAACCGAAGGTTGTCGCTGACGCCATCGTCAAGTTCGGCATCGACCCGGACAAGCGCAACCCACTGGACTGCTGAGGAGTAACTTAAGTGAGCGAACTCATTCGCGTACCTGACATCGGCAGCGGTGAAGGTGAAATCATCGAGCTGTTCGTCAAGGTCGGCGACCGCATCGAAGCGGACCAGAGCCTGCTGACCCTGGAGTCGGACAAGGCCTCCATGGAGATCCCGGCCCCCAAGGCCGGCGTCATCAAGGAGCTGAAGGTCAAGCTGGGCGACCGCCTGAAAGAAGGCGACGAACTGCTGGTCCTGGAAGCCGAGGGCGCCGCTGCGGCGCCTGAGGCTCCGGCCGCCGCCCCGGCTGCTGCCCCTGCGGCCGCTGCACCCGCCGCTGAAGCCGCCCCTGCTCCGGCACCTGCCGCAGCACCGGCTGCCGCCAGCGTGCAGGACATCCACGTGCCGGATATCGGCTCGTCGGGCAAGGCCAAGATCATCGAAGTGCTGGTCAAGGTCGGCGATACCGTCGAAGCCGACCAGTCGCTGATCACCCTGGAATCCGACAAGGCTTCCATGGAGATCCCATCGCCTGCCGCCGGCGTGGTCGAAGAAGTCCTGTGCAAGCTGGAAGACGAAGTCGGCACTGGCGACCTGATCTTCAAGCTGAAAGTCGCAGGCGCCGCGCCTGCGGCCGCTCCGGCACCAGCTGCTGCCCCGGCAGCCGCCAAGGCCGAGGCTGCTCCGGCTGCCGCACCCGCCGCTGCCGCCCCAGCTGCTGCCCCTGCACCGGTTGCTACCGCACCGGCCGCTGGCAGCAATGCCAAGGTTCACGCAGGCCCTGCCGTTCGTCAGCTGGCTCGTGAATTCGGTGTCGACCTGGGTGCTGTTGCCGCCACCGGCCCGCACGGCCGCATCCTGAAAGAAGACGTGCAGGTCTACGTCAAGGCCATGATGCAGAAGGCCAAGGAAGCACCGGCAGCCGCTGGCGCAACCGGTGGTGCTGGCATCCCGCCGATCCCGGCCGTGGACTTCAGCAAGTTCGGTGAAGTCGAGGAAGTCGCCCTGACCCGCCTGATGCAGGTCGGTGCTGCCAACCTGCACCGCAGCTGGCTGAACGTGCCGCACGTGACCCAGTTCGACTCCGCCGACATCACCGAGCTGGAAGCCTTCCGCGTTGCGCAGAAAGCCGTGGCGGAAAAGGCCGGCGTCAAGCTGACCGTCCTGCCGCTGCTGCTCAAGGCCTGTGCCCACCTGCTCAAGGAGCTGCCGGACTTCAACAGTTCGCTGGCACCAAGCGGCAAGGCCATCATCCGCAAGAAGTACGTCAACGTCGGCTTCGCCGTGGACACCCCGGACGGCCTGCTGGTCCCTGTGATCAAGAACGTCGATCAGAAGAGCCTGCTGCAACTGGCTGGCGAAGCAGCTGCGCTGGCTGAAAAAGCCCGCACCAAGAAGCTGTCGGCCGACGACATGCAGGGTGCCTGCTTCACCATCTCCAGCCTCGGTCACATTGGCGGCACCGGCTTCACGCCGATCGTCAACGCGCCGGAAGTGGCGATCCTCGGTGTTTCCAAGGCGACCATCCAGCCAGTCTGGGACGGCAAGGCCTTCCAGCCGAAGCTGATGCTGCCGCTGTCGCTGTCCTACGATCACCGTGTGATCAACGGCGCTGCCGCTGCGCGCTTCACCAAGCGCCTGGGCGACCTGCTGACGGACATCCGCACGCTGCTGCTGTAATGCTGCACCCCGCCTCCCCTCACCGGGGAGGCTGTACCGATTTCGAGCTGCCACGCTCGTACCTCAACCCCGCCCCTGGCGGGGCTTTTTTTGCCTGAAAACAACCTTCCCATGAAGGGCCGCGAGGCGCGCAAGCTTCAGATTTCCGACGCCCAGCCGACAACCTGCATACGCTGCCCCACATGGCCGCTTGCCAGCCCACGGGACATGATGCACCCTTGCTCAACGCGCCGCCGCTTACCTGCGGCATACCGCGCCAACCGCCTTGTTCAAGCGAGTCTTCGATGAAAAGCCAACCCGATGCCGCCAGCCGTGTGGCGGCCGAGGTCGTGACGCAGTTACCCGTGCCCTCGCGGCTCGGGATGCTGCGTTTCGAGCGGCTGAACGAAGCCAGTTGGGCCATGCTCTACCTCGACCCGGGCTGCGATCGCCAGTTCGGCCTGCCCGCAGCCGAACTCTGTGCCCTGATCGGCTCGCCCTATGCCAGTCTCATGGAGCCTGAAGCGCGCTACAAGCTGCACGACGAGATCCAACTGCAGTTGGCGCGGCGCAACCACTACCGCGTGCGCTATACCCTGCACGCCGGCTCCGGGCCCCTGCGCCTGCTGGAGGTCGGCGAGGCCTACAAGCAGCACAATCGCCAACTGCTGCGCGGCTACCTCACGGTGCTGGACGACCAGGCAGAAGAAATCCCGGGCCTGGACGCAAACGATCTCGAGTCACGCAACAGCCGCCTGCAACTGGCCCTGCAACTCAACCAGCGCGCCCAACAGGAGCAACTCGAGCACCTGGAACGAGTGCGTGCCCAGCAGGACCTGATCCTGCGCCTGGCACGCCAGCGCTACAGCGCCAGCAACTCGCTGCTCGAAGCCGCCGAACTGATCACCCGCAGCGCCTGCGAAATCTACAAGCTCGACTGCGCCAGCATCTGGTACCTCAACGAGCAACGCCTGGAACCGATCACCGCCTGGTTCCAGCACGAGCAGGCCCACCGCCTGCCGCAGCCGATCGACGCCAGCCACTACCCGGATTACCTCGACGCCCTGCACGCCAGCCGCGCCATCGACGCCCACAACGCCAGCCATGACCCACGCACCCGGGACATGGTCCAGGGCCTGCTCAACACCGCCGACAATGCCATGCTCGATGCCAGCATCCGCGTCGACGGCCAGGTGGTCGGCGTGCTCTGCCTGGAGCAGACCGGCCAGCCGCGGGCCTGGCAGTCCGACGAAATCGCCTTTGCCGGCGAGCTGGCCGACCAGTTCGCCCAGGTCATCACCAACCACAACCGCCGCACCGCCACCAGCGCCCTGCACCTGTTCCAGCGTGCGGTAGAGCAGAGCGCCAGCGCCTTCCTGCTGGTCAATCGCGACGGGGTGGTGGAGTACGTCAACCCAAGCTTCACCGCCATTACCCAGTACAGCACCGACGAAGTGCAGGGCCACCACCTGGCCGAGCTGCCGGCACTGGAAAACCTCAGCCAGATCCTGTTCGACTCACCGTCGAGCCTGGCCATGGGCAACAGCTGGCAAGGTGAATTCAAGAGCCGGCGCAAGAGCCTGGAACCCTACTGGGGCCAGTTGTCGATTTCCAAGGTGTATGGCGACAACCGCGAGTTGACCCACTACATCGGCATCTACGAAGACGTCACCCAGAGCAAGCTTGCCCAGCAACGCATCGAGCGCCTGGCCTACACCGACAACCTCACCAGCCTGGGCAACCGCCCTGCGTTCATCCGCAGCCTCGACGAACGCTTCGCCCGCGACGGCGACAGCCCGATCTGCCTGCTGCTGGTCGACATCGATAACTTCAAGCGCATCAACGACAGCCTCGGCCACCAGACCGGCGACAAGCTGCTGATCAGCCTGGCCCGCCGTCTGCGCAACAGCCTGAGCAGCGGTGGCAGCCTGGCGCGCTTTGCCAGCAACGAGTTCGCCGTGCTGCTGGACGACACCGGCCTCGAAGACGGCCAGAACATCGCCCAGCAGTTGCTGCGCACCCTCGACAAGCCCATGTTCGTCGACAACCAGCTGATCAACGTCACCGCCTCCGTGGGCCTGGCCTGCGCGCCCCTGCACGGCGCCGACCCGCAGACCCTGATGAAGAACGCAGGCCTGGCCCTGCACAAGGCCAAGGCCAACGGCAAGCATCAGGTCCAGGTGTTCACCGAAGTGCTCAACGCCGAGGCCAGCTACAAGCTGTTCGTCGAGAACAACCTGCGCCGGGCCCTGACCCAGAACGAGCTGGAGGTCTTCTACCAACCCAAGCTGTGCCTGCGCAGCGGTCGCCTGTTGGGCCTGGAGGCGCTGCTGCGCTGGAACCACCCCGAGCGCGGCATGATCCGCCCCGACCAGTTCATCAGCGTGGCCGAAGAGACCGGCCTGATCATCCCCATCGGTAAATGGGTGGTGCGCCAGTCGTGCCGCATGAGCCAGGAGCTGCGCGAGGCCGGCATGGGCAATCTGCACGTGGCGATCAACCTGTCGCCCAAGCAGTTCTCCGACCCCGAGCTGGTCAGCTCGATCGGTGCCATTCTCAAGGAAGAAGCGCTGCCCCCGCACCTGCTGGAACTGGAGCTGACCGAGGGCCTGCTGCTGGAGGCCACCGAAGACACCCGGCGCCAGCTCGACGAGCTCAAGCAGCTGGGGCTGACCCTGGCCATGGATGACTTCGGTACGGGCTATTCATCGCTGAGCTACCTGAAGAAGTTTCCCATCGACATCATCAAGATCGATCGCAGCTTCATCAGCGAGATTCCCGCCAACCAGGACGACATGGAGATCACCTCGGCGGTGGTGGCCATGGCCCACAACCTCAAGCTCAAGGTGGTCGCCGAAGGCATCGAGACCTCCGAACAGCTGGCGTTCCTGCGTCGCCACCGCTGCGACGTCGGCCAGGGCTACCTGTTCGACCGGCCGATCCCCGGGCGCGAGCTGGTCGACAAGCTCAGGCGCTACCCGCGCGGGCCGGTGGCCTGACAGGCGCGTAAACCTCGGGCACTATAGGGGCCATGCGGGCCTCTTCGCGGGCAAGCCCGCTCCCACAGCAACCCCTGTAGGAGCGTGCTTGCCCGCCAACAAGCCACAACCGCTCCCACTGTCAGACAGAGGAACAATCATGGTCCTGCGCTCGGAAATCCTCGTGAACAAAAACGTCCTGCCCACCGCGGAACAGGCCCTGCCTGGCCGCGAAACCCCTATGTCCCTGCCCGAATTCCACTACGTGTTCGAAGGCACCCCGCTGCTCGGCCCATTCTTCGAAGGCAGCATCGACTTCGCCATCTTCGGCCTGGGCTGCTTCTGGGGCGCCGAACGACGTTTCTGGCAGCGTGAAGGCGTGGTCAGCACCGTGGTCGGCTACGCCGGCGGTTTCACCCCCAACCCGACCTACGAAGAGGTCTGCTCGGGCCTGACCGGCCACACCGAAGTGGTGCTGGTGGTGTTCGACAAGGACAAGGTCAGCTACCGCGAACTGCTGGCGATGTTCTGGGAACTGCACAACCCGACCCAGGGCATGCGCCAGGGCAACGACATCGGCACCCAGTACCGTTCGGCCATCTATTGCACCTCGCCGGAGCAACTGGAGCAGGCCAAGGCCAGCCGCGATGCCTTCCAGACCGAGCTGAGCAAGGCCGGTTTCGGCGAGATCACCACCGAGATCGACCAGGCGCCGACCGTCTACTTCGCCGAGGCCTACCACCAGCAGTACCTGGCCAAGAACCCCGGAGGCTACTGCGGCATCGGTGGCACCGGCGTGTGCCTGCCCCCCAGCCTGCAGGGTAACTGACCCATGATCCTGTTCCATTCGCCGCTGTCGCCGTTCGTGCGCAAGGTCATGGTGGTGTTGCACGAGACCGGCCAGCTGGACCGCGTGACCCTGCAACCCGTCAACATCAGCCCGGTGAGCGGTGACGAGCAGCTCAACCAGGACAATCCGATCGGCAAGATCCCGGCCCTGCGCCTGGACGACGGCAGCGTGCTGCACGACAGCCGGGTGATCTGCGAGTACCTCGACACCCAGCACGTCGGTAACCCGCTGGTTCCCCGCGAGGGCTCGGCGCGCTGGCGGCGCCTGACCCTGGCCTCCCAGGCCGATGCGATCATGGATGCGGCGGTGTCGAGCCGCTATGAAAGCGTCCTGCGTCCTGAAGACAAGCGCTGGGATGGCTGGCTGCAGGCGCAGTCAGAGAAGATCCGCCGAGGCCTGGCGGATCTTGAGCAGCATCACCTGGCAGAGATCGCCTCCGGCTTCGACATCGCCTCGATCGGCGTGGCCTGCGCGCTGGGCTACCTGGACCTGCGCCAGCCGGAGTTCGGGTGGCGTGACCAACAGCCCGGGCTGGCTGCATGGTATGCCCAGGTGTGCCAGCGGCCATCGATGCTGGCTACAGTGCCGGTAGCCTGAAGCCCCCGTTCGCGGGCAAGTCGGAGCGCCGACTTGCCCGCGAATGCCTCACCCCGACCTGGCAGGAAACAACATCCCCACCCGAACCGCCAACCAGCGCCCGATCGCCTTGTCCTCCCTCATGCCACCCTCCCCACCCGCGACCAGTCCAGCCGCCGGGTCAGCACCATGAACACCCCGAGCAAGCCAAAACACAGCAGCGAGCCCATCAGCAGCGCATAGTCCTCGGCACTCAGCAGCCCGTAGAGCAGGCCATACAGCGCCGCCAACCCCAGCGCAAAACCCGCCCCGCGCACCGGGCTGTGCAGCACATGGCTCAAGTAGAAGCCGATCAGCAGCACACAGGCCGCCGCCGACAAGCCGTACGCCAAGCCGAAACCCAGGTGTTCCGACAGTGACAGCAGCAACAGATAGAACAGCGCCAGCGCCGCCCCCACCAGCATGTACTGCATCGGGTGCACGCTGAGGTTCTTCAACACCTCGAACAGGAAGAAGCCGGCAAAGGTCAGCGCGATGAACAGCAGCGCGTACTTGATCGCACGTTCGCTCTTGAGGTACTGGTCCACCGGATCGACGAAGCTCACACCAAAGGTGCGCCCACTGAAATCCGCGCACTTGTCCGCACCGGCGCATTGGCGCAGCGCGTCTTCCAGGTTGGTGGCAAAGAACGAGGTCTGCCAGCGCGCGGTGAAGCCCTGGGCATTGATTTCACGGCTGGCCGGCAAGTAGTTGCCGATGAAGCTCGGATGGGGCCAGTTGGCGCGCATCTCGACCCGGCTGCTGCGCCCCACTGGCAATACATGGAGTTGTCCGGTGCCCTGCAGCGCCAGGTCGAAGGCATAACTGAACTCGCGGGCAGCCTGGCCATCCAGCCCCGGCAGAGCGACGCGCACGCCACCGGCCATCCAGTCCAGGCCGGTGCCTGCTTCGAACGGCAGGCGCTGATCGTCGAGGCTCAGTTCCAAGGCGTTCTCGATGCCACGAATATCGCTGATGCCCACCACCATGAACGGTTTGTCGAACCGGTAGTCGTCGTAGTCCTTGTCGATACCCCAGCGCTCGGGCAGCTTGAAGCGGCCACTGACATGGTTCTTGGCATGGAACAACCGCGCCTGGTAGATGCCACGGGCGCGCAGCTCGGTATCGACCTGGCTGGCGACCTCGAAGGTTTCCGGCAGGAAGTACAGGTGGCCGCTGACAGTGCTGGTTTCCTGCACACTCTTGCCGTCCTTGTCGATCCAGCGGCGCTGGTACTTGCGGTACGGCACCACCAGCAGCGGGCCGCTGATCTGCTGGTCGAAGCTCGAGCTCTGGGCGATGTCCTGCAGCACGCTATCGCGCGCGGCCTGGCGTTCATCGATCAGGCCACCGATCATCAAAAGAGGGATCAATAACAGCAGCATCAGCAGGACGATCATGCCGAGCTTGAAACTCAGGGGCTTGTTCATGGGGCGTTGGCTCCGGTTGTGATGGGCGCAGGTTGCGCCCATCACATGGAGACAATGGGGAGGGTTTGTGCAGATTGTGTGGAGATGGCGAGCCGGTCTCGAATCCGGCGCCGGAATCAGCCCATGCGCCGCGCAGGCAGCCACAGCCTGACCCGCACCCCGCCGTCGACGTTATCGACCGCCAGCGCTCCACCATGCAGCTGCATCACTTCGTCGACAAAGTTGAGCCCAAGCCCGGTGCTCTTGCGTCCGGTCCCTGGCCGCGGCAAGGAATAGAAGCGCTCGCTGACCCGCTCGATGGCGTAATCCGGAATCGCCTCCCCCTGGTTGAACAGGCTTAACGCAACCCGTTCGCCATCCTGCACCCACTCGAACGACAACGTGCCGCCGGCCGGCGTGAAGTCGAGTGCGTTGTCCACCAGGTTCGCCAGCGCCTGGCGCAACAGGAAGGGGTCGCACAGTAACAACACACCACCCGGCACCTGTTGCCGGATCTGCAATCCGGCACTGTCGATCCGCGCCGCATACCCGTGCAGCAACTCGTCGAGCAGTGCCGCAAGCGGCACCTGCTGCTCATCCTCCAGCGCCTGCATCTGCTCGACCCGCGCCAGGTTGAGCAAGCGCTCGATCATCTGCTGCAAACGCTCGCTCTCACGCTCGATATTGCTGGCAAAACGCGCCCGCTGCTCATCCGGCATCGGCCCCTGCAACAGCTCGGAAGCCCCGCGAATCGCCGCCAGTGGGCTCTTCAGCTCATGGGTGAGGGTATGCACATAGCGCTCGACATACGCCTTGCCCTCCAACTGCGTGCGCATGCGCTCCACCGCCGTGGCAAGTTGCAGCAGTTCGCCGCCCTTGTAGTGCGGCAGCGCCGCGCGCTCGCCCTCACTCACCGCCTGGGCGTAGCGGGTGAGACGGCGCAACGACCGCGCCAGCCACCAGGACAGCGCCGCGCCCACCAGCAGCCCGAGCACGATCAAGCCCAGGCCGAGCGTCAGCAAACGTTGCTCGGAGCGGTCGATATAGGGTTGCAGCGAACTGTTGGGCTTGGCCACCGTCACCACTCCGATGACCTGGCCGTTGTCCATGATCGGTGCCGCCACATGCATCACCGAGGTGCTTTCGTCGTCCGGATCGCTGCGGGTCGAACGCGCGCCATACTGGCCGCGCAGGGTCAGGTAGACGTCGTTCCAGCGCGAGTAATCCTTGCCCAGTGCCTGGCCACTGGAGTCGAGCAGGACGATGCCTTGGGCGTCGGTGACATAGATCCGGTGACTGACCTGGTTTTTCGCCAGCCCCCAGATATCGGCACCCGGGCGGCGCTGCCCGTAGGATTCGAGCACTTGCGGCAGACGACTTTGCCCAAGCGTGCCGGCCTTGACGTCATCGTGAAGGATTTCTGCCAACAGGTTGGCGGTGTCCACCAGGGTTTCCTCGGAAGACTGGCGCACCACCGGGCGAATCTGTTCGCGCACGGTATTGAGCAGGAAGTAACCCGACAACCCGACGAACAGGAAGTACACCAGAAAGATCCGGATCCCCAGGCGCATCAGGCGTGATCCGGGCTGTAGCTGTAGCCCAGGCCGCGATGGGTCTGGATCGGCTCGGCGTCGGCCACGACCTGGCGCAGCTTGGCGCGCAGGCTCTTGATGTGGCTATCGACGGTACGTTCGTAACCGGCATCCGAGGACACGCCCAGGCCGTTGAGCAGTTGCTCGCGGCTGAACACCCGCCGCGGTTGCTCGAGCAGGCAGTGCAACAGGCGAAACTCATGGCGGGTGAGTGTCAGCGCCTGGCCCCGGTAGAGAATGCGCATACCCCGCGTATCGACTTCGAACGGCCGGGCTTCGCCCACCGCCTCGCCCCGGGGCGCCATGCGCTTGAGGATCGCCCGCACCCGCGCAGCCACCTCGCGCGGGCTGAACGGCTTGACCACATAGTCGTCGGCACCGATTTCCAAGCCTACGACCCGGTCGATCTCACCATCGCGGGCACTGAGGAACATCACCGGCACCTCGCTGAAGCGGCGCAGCTGGCGACAGGTTTCGAAGCCGCTGATATCGGGCAGACCGATGTCGAGGATGACCAGGTCGGCCGGACGCTGGCGCATCTGATCGAGCGCGGCGCTGCCCAGGTTCACCCAGGTGGTGGTATGGCCGTCGGCCTGGAGGGCGTAGACCAGGGTGTCGGCGATGGCGGATTCGTCTTCGACGATGAGGATGTGGGGCATGGGTGAGGCTCTGAGGGTCTGGTCGTCGATTGTCCGACCGGGCCCTACCGCCGGACAAGCCCACTCCCACAATTGCAGGTTGACGCTGCACCTGCGGGAGCGAGCTTGCCTGCGAGAGGCCAGCCCGGACGATCAGCAGTCCGGTTTGTCTGCGGTATAGCGCCGCGCCGGGTTCACCGCCGCCTTGAACTCACGCAGCGCCTTGGCGCCAATCAGCAGCGGGTAGTTGAAGTTGCTGCGGTCGGTCAGGTTGACCTCCACCGTGCGCTTGACGTCGCCCAGGCACAGCTCCAGGTCCACCACCGGGCGGCGGGCGGCCTCGGCCGGTTCGTCCTCGTCGTCTTCATCGCCCGAGCGGGCCTTGATCTTGCTGATGCGCGCCACCTTGTGCTCGTAGACCTTGCCGTCGGCGTCCTTGGTCGCCAGGCGGAATCGCACCCACTCCTCGCCGTCGCGGGTGAAGGTCTCGATATCCTTGGCCGACAGCGAAGCGGTCAGCGCGCCAGTATCCATCTTGGCCTTGAGGGTCTGGCCAATCTCGGGGAGCTTGATGTACTCGTAGCGGCCATAGAGTGTCGGCTCGGCGGCCATCACCGGCAGCGCCAGCAGTGACAGGAGGGCAAGCAGTGGTTTCACGGGAAACATTCCTTGAGATGAGACAGTGCTTAGACTACGCGGGCAGGATAGGTTCGTTGTCATAGCCTATCCAACATAATGTGAAACATTTGTGCCTTCCATTGGGCACTGGACGTTTGGCGTAGGGCCTCGCCCTGCTTATCATTGCCAACCGCAAATTTCACACAACAAGAGTCTCCTTATGCGTCGCCTGCTGACCGGCATTCTCACAACAGCCCTGCTGCTGCTCAACACCCTGGTGCTGATCGGGCCGCTGCTGGTCTTCGCCCTGCTCAAGCTGGTGCTGCCCGGCCGTGGCCGCGACTATGCCTCATGGGCGGTGATGTGGATCGCCGAGACCTGGTCGGAAATCGACAAGGCCATCTTCGCCCTGTGCATCCCCACGCAATGGGACATCCGTGGCATCGAGAACCTGAACCCGAACACCTCCTACCTGTGCATCAGCAACCACCAGAGCTGGGTCGACATTCCCGCACTGATCGAAAGCCTCAACCGCCGGGTGCCGTTCTTCAAGTTCTTCCTCAAGAAGGAGCTGATCTGGGTGCCGCTGCTGGGCCTGGCCTGGTGGGCGCTGGACTACCCCTTCATGAAGCGCTACAGCAAGGCCTTCCTCGACAAGCACCCCGAACTCAAGGGCAAGGACCTGGAAATCACCAAGGCAGCCTGTGAGCTGTTCAAGCGCCAGCCGGTGACCGTGGTCAACTACCTTGAAGGCACGCGCTTCACCGAAGCCAAGCGCGCACAACAGCAGTCGCCGTACCGCCACCTGCTCAAGCCCAAGGCTGGCGGCGTGGCCTTCGTGCTCGCCGCACTGGGCGAGCAACTCGATGCCCTGCTCGATGTGACCATCGTCTACCCCGGCAACAAGGCGCCGGGCTTCTGGGACCTGCTCAATGGCAGCATCAGCCGGGTGACCATCGACATTCAGGTGCGTGAGCTGGACCGCACCCTGTGTGAAGGCGACTACGAGAGCGATCCGGCGTTCCGGCAGCAGGTTCAGGCGTGGGTGAACCAGTTGTGGGAAGACAAGGATCAACGCATCGAGCAGCTGCGCGCCGAGATGCGCTGAGCATGATCTCTGCGTATTTGCGGATCTGGCCGCGAATACGCGTCCAGATGCTCGATTAAAATCCATATTTATAATTGAGATAAGCAACTCTTTGTTTGTCATCGTCCAGTCGCCTGGATAAAAATCGATCTACACAATTACAAAAAGCCAGGATCGATCGATGGCCCACACACCCTCCTCTTCCGCCGAGGCGCCAGCCCCACAACTGCGCCGCGTGCTCGGCCTCCCCGCACTGGTGTTCTTCGGCCTGGTGTACATGGTCCCGCTGACCATCTTCACCACCTACGGCATCGTCACCGAGATCACGGGCGGGCGCACCGCAGGTGCCTATCTCGTCACCCTGCTGGCGATGCTGTTCACCGCCACGTCCTACAGCTTCATGGTCAAGCGTTTTCCGGTCGCAGGCTCGGCATACTCCTATACAAACCTCGCGTTCGGTCCGAATATCGGCTTCCTGGCCGGCTGGTCGTTGCTGCTCGACTACCTGTTCATCCCGATGATCAACTACCTGCTCATCGGCCTTTTCCTCAACCTCGCTTTCCCTGCCATCCCGGCCTGGAGCATCGTCCTGGCATCGATTGCCCTGGTCACCCTGCTCAACGTGATCGGCATCCACTCGGTGGCCAAGGCCAGCAACCTGATCGTCGGCGCGCAGATCGTCTTCATCGGGGTGTTCGTCGCCCTGTCCTACCAGAGCCTCGCCGGACAACCGGTAGAGATGCTGGCTCCGCTGCGGGGCGACGGCAGTGCCCCGGGCTTCGCGGCGTTGATGGCCGGGGCGGCGGTGCTGTGTCTTTCGTTCCTGGGCTTCGATGCAGTGTCGACACTGGCCGAGGAATGCAGGGACGCCCGTCGCGACGTACCGCGGGCGATCATCCTCACCACCCTGGGTGCCGGGCTGCTGTTCACCGTGCTCGCCTATGTCAGCCAGTTGGTGCTGCCAGGCAGCGCATTCAGCAACGTTGACGCCGCCGCCAACGAGGTGATGCTCAAGGCCGGCGGCCAGTTCCTCGCCAACTTCTTCACGGCCGCGTTCGTCGCCGGCAGCCTGGGCTCGGCACTGGCCTCCCAGGCGGCGGTGTCACGTATCCTCTTCACCATGGGCCGTGATGGCGTGCTGCCAAGGCGCACCTTCGGCCACCTGTCGCCACGCTTCGGCACACCGGTGTTCGCCATCGTGCTGGTCTCGGCCTTTTCGCTGCTGGCACTGGTGATCGATCTGGCGACCCTGGCATCGCTGATCAGCTTCGGTGCGCTGGTGGCGTTCTCGGTTGTGAACCTGGCAGTGGTGCGCACGCACCTGATCGACGAGCGTACCCATCGCACTCCAACAGGGCTGCTGCGCTATGGCTTGGTGCCATTGGTCGGGTTGGGGCTGACGCTGTGGTTGTGGACCAGCCTGTCGGCGTTGACCCTGGTGATTGGCCTGTGCTGGTTCGCCCTGGGGCTGGCTTACCTGGCGGTGCTGACGGCCGGCTTCCGGCGGCCGGTGCAACTGATGGACTTTTCCGAGGCGGGGTAACGGCGTGTCCGCGCCGGCTTTTTCGCAGGCAAGCCCGCGAAAGGGCCGGCTGGCTGTCAGACCGATGGCACCGCACTTGCCGGGCTGCCCCACAGGCTGCCCAGGTTCTGCAGCAACGAACCGGCAATGCCCTGCTGCCCCAGGTACTGCAGGATCAACGGCGCGAACTGGCCGATCATGCCGGTATCCATGCCTAGCGCCTTGAAGGCGTTATCCAGGTCGTTGCGATTCTCGACATTGCCCAGGGCATTGCTCAGCGCCGACGGGTGCTGGTTGTTCTGCCCCAGCAACTCGCCCAGCCCGTTGAGCCCGCCCAGGGCGTTGGCACCGGACAACAGGTCCAGACCGGGCACCGCCTTGGTCAACTGGCCGTAGTCGTCATTGCTCAGGTTGTTGCGCGCAAGGCCCAGCATGGCGCCAGCGCCGCCGACAGCCTGCTCGGGGGTGATCTTCAGTTCGCTGCCCAGGGTATTGAGCAGATTGGCCTGGGCAGCCGGCGCCTGGACCTGGCCTTTCGGGGTCTGCATGGCCGAGACAGCATTGGCGGCATCGTTGAGGTTGAAGGCGAACACCGGGCTTGCGGCCAGGGTCATCAGGGTTGCCAGGGTGAATGCTTTCATCGGGGGACCTCGTAGGCCGGGATGGCCTGGAAAACGAGGTGTTGGACTGGGGGCCCGGAGGTTTGTTCCTGCCGGGGGTCGGCAAGAAGCGAGCCCGCCCCACAGGCCTGTGGGAGCGGGCTCGTCCCGCGATTGGGCCGCAAAGCGGCCCCAAAAACCTCAGGCAGCGCTGAAGGTCCTGTGCGGATCGATCACGAATTTCTTCGGCACGCCCGCATCGAACTCACCGTACCCTTCCGGCGCCTGATCCAGGCTGATCACCTGCACGCCCACCACTTCGGCGATGTTGATCCGATCCCACATGATCGCCTGCATCAGCTGGCGGTTGTACTTCATGGTCGGGGTCTGGCCGGTGTGGAAGC
Organism: Pseudomonas wayambapalatensis; assembly: GCF_049942315.1. Lineage (NCBI taxonomy): Bacteria > Pseudomonadati > Pseudomonadota > Gammaproteobacteria > Pseudomonadales > Pseudomonadaceae > Pseudomonas > Pseudomonas wayambapalatensis. The sequence continues at coordinate 1,276 of NZ_JBNFMU010000195.1, read as the reverse complement.
TGTGCGACTTGGCCCAGCCCAGGCCGAAGCGGATGCTCAGCGCGCCGATCTTCGCCGCCGCGTCCACCGCGCCCGGGTCTTCGGTCACGTACAGGCCCGGAATGCCGATCTTGCCGGCCACACGGGTGACCTGCATCAGCGAGTTGAGCACGGTCGCCGGGGCTTCGTGCTTGGCGCCTTCATGGCCGTGGCCGCGGGCTTCGAAGCCTACCGCATCGACGGCGCAGTCCACTTCCGGCTCGCCGAGGATGTCGATGATCTGCTCGTGCAGCGGGGTGTCCTTGGACAGGTCGACCACCTCGAAGCCCTGGGACTTGGCGTGGGCCAGGCGCAGCGGATTGAGGTCACCCACGATCACGCAGGCGGCGCCCAGCAGGCGTGCCGAAGCGGCAGCGGCCAGGCCGACCGGGCCGGCGCCTGCCACATAGACGGTGCTGCCCGGGCCGACGCCTGCGGTGACAGCGCCGTGGTAGCCGGTGGGCAGGATGTCCGATAGGCAGGTCAGGTCACGGATCTTCTCCATGGCCTTGTCGCGGTCAGGCAGTTTCAGCAGGTTGAAGTCGGCGTACGGCACCAGCACGTATTCAGCCTGGCCGCCGGTCCAGTCGCCCATGTCGACATAACCATAGGCACCACCGGCACGGGCCGGGTTGACGGTCAGGCAGACGCCGGTGTGCATTTCCTTGCAGGAACGGCAGCGCCCGCAAGCGACGTTGAACGGCACCGACACCAGGTCGCCGATCTTCAGGCGCTCGACATCGCGGCCCAACTCGACGATTTCACCCGTGATCTCATGGCCGAGAACCAGGCCGACCTGAGCGGTGGTGCGGCCCCGGACCATGTGCTGGTCGGAACCGCAGATATTGGTGGAGACCACCTTGAGGATCACGCCGTGCTCGATCTTCTTGCCGCGCGGATCCTGCATCTTGGGGTAGTCGATCTTCTGCACCTCGACCTTGCCTGCGCCGAGATACACCACTCCACGATTACCAGACATGCTCTTACCTCGCTTGATTTGTATTTATGCAGCGGTGGTTGAAGCGCCGCCGTCCCTGGGCGGCCTGTGTTACTGGAATGAGGGGAATTGTGGGCTTGATGGGGGATGTCGCAGTGACTGGATGCGACAGGGGATTATCTGTTTACGGCAGGTCGAAAGTGGTGAGGCCATTCGCGGGCAAGCCCGCTCCTCCAACACTGTGGGAGCGGGCTTGCCCTCAAAAAGGCCCGTGCAGACATCAGAGAACGACAATCCTTTTTGCGTTCAAAAACACCCATC
>NZ_JBNFMU010000194.1:0-31062 GCF_049942315.1 Pseudomonas wayambapalatensis | reverse complement strand
CCCAGTCGAGTGGGGGGATGAAGACGGTGTAGGCTGCCGTGTGAAGGACAAGATGGGCAAACCACCACACTCCCGTTTTTCTTCCCGCCACGATCCAGCCACCCCACCCCGTCAGGCGCTGCAGAGGGCTCATACCCAGCGTTACCAGCAGGAATACCAGGGCACCAAGCCCCAGCCTGTCTACCAGAATTTTCCCTGGATCCGGCCCGAGCAGGTTCATGGCCGCCTCATACAACCACCAGGCCGGGAACAGACAGCCAATGATGAAGATCGCCAAGCGAAACCAGGGATAACGCATCAGTAGTTCTTCCGCAGGTCGAGACCGCTATAAAGAGATGCAACCTCGTCCTCATAGCCATTGAACATCTGAGTGGTACGAACATTGGGGCTGAACAGGCCGCTGGGCAACCGCCGCTCACGCGCCTGGCTCCAACGCGGGTGATCGACCTGCGGATTGACGTTGGCATAGAAGCCATACTCGCTCGGCGCCAGCCCCTGCCAGGTGGTCTGCGGCTGCTCGGCCACCAGACTGATACGCACGATAGACTTGATGCTCTTGAACCCATACTTCCACGGCACTACCAGACGCAGCGGCGCACCGTTCTGATTGGGCAACTCGCGCCCATACATGCCCACCGCCAGGATAGCCAGCGGATTCATCGCCTCATCCAGGCGCAATCCTTCCACGTAGGGCCAGTCGATCAGCGCAAAGCCCGAGCGCTGACCCGGCATGCTCTTGGGATCCTGCAGCGTTTCGAAACGAACATAACGAGCCTTCGAAGTCGGCTCGACCTGCTTGAGTACCTCAGACAGCGGAAAGCCCAGCCAGGGAATGACCATCGACCAGGCCTCGACGCAACGCAGCCGGTAGATACGCTCCTCAAGCTGCAGGGGCTTGACGAAGTCTTCCAGCGCGTAGCGCCCGGGTTTGCCCACCTCGCCATCGACCACCACGCTCCAGGGCTCGGTCTTGAGACTGCCGGCATTGGCTGCCGGATCCCCCTTGTCGGGCCCGAACTCGTAGAAGTTGTTGTACTGGGTAGCATCCTTGAATGGCGTGATTGCCTCATCCTTGACCGTCACGGCTTGCCAGCGCGTCGCACCGAGCTTGTCCTTGAACCAGCCAGGCGTCGAACCCGCCTCCACGTCGGCATAGCGCGAAGGTTCGGCGGCCTGGCCGAGCACAGGCAAAGCGCCCAACGCAAACCCGGCTAGAGAGGCACCCAATACAGAGCGGCGAGAGAAATAGACACTTTCAGGGGTAACGTCCGATTCGTTGCAATCGGACGACTTGGGAAGCTTGATGAGCATGGCGGCTCCACAGCACTGGTGGCGGATGTACCAGTAAGACTATGGAGCCGGAGGGTTATTCCAGCATTAAATCTTTTTTCAGACTTTTCGACGACGACCGCGCAGCAAGTACTGCACTGGGCCTGAAACCGCATAGCCGAGGAAGATCAGCAGCAGAATCCGTGGTGGATCGCTGAACACCACGGCGAACACCAGCACCACGGCCAGAATCGCAACAAAGGGTACGCGCCCCTTGAGATCCAGCTCCTTGAAGCTGTTGTACTTGATGTTGCTGACCATCAGCATGCCTGCAGCAGCCACCAGCAGCGCCACCAGGAACGACAGTTTTGAACCCTGGATACCGTAATCGCTGAAGGCCCACACGGTACCGGCGACCACACCTGCCGCGGCCGGGCTGGCCAGACCGATGAAGTAGCGCTTGTCGGCGGTGCCGACCTGGGTGTTGAAACGCGCCAGACGCAACGCGGCACCGGCCACATAGATGAAGGCGACCATCCAGCCGACCTTGCCCATGTCGCCCAGCGCCCAGCCAAAGGCCAGTAACGCAGGCGCCACACCGAAGGCAACCATGTCCGACAACGAGTCGTACTCGGCACCGAAGGCGCTTTGCGTGTTGGTCATCCGCGCCACACGGCCATCGAGGCTGTCCAGGACCATGGCGACGAAGATGGCGATCGCAGCGAAGGCGAAGTACTTGCTCGCCTCGCGCGGATCACCCGCGCTCAGGGCGCTCTGCGCACTGATGGAGTTGATGATCGAGTAGAAACCGGCGAACAGGTTAGCGGTGGTGAAGAGGTTGGGCAGCAGGTAGATACCGCGATGCCGGACCTTGCGCCCTTCGGCGTCGTGACCTTCCTCAACATGCTCATCGACAGGTAGCAGGCTTTCGGCGTCGGAGGGCTTGTTCGGCTCTTCGGGACGTTCGCTCATGAAATGCACCTTGCAACTGGGTGGAATAAGTTCGACAGAGGCCGGCGAAACAGGTTCTAACGGCAGATCTCTGGTCGCTTTATACCAGAAGCTGACTGCCTAAACGAAAAAACGCGGCCGAAGCCGCGTTTTTAATCTATCGAGGCAAGACTCAGTTCTTGGTCTTGTCGACGATCTTGTTGGCCGAGATCCACGGCATCATCGAGCGCAGTTGCTCGCCGATGATTTCGATGCCGTGGGCGGCGTTGTTACGACGCTTGGCGGTCATCGAAGGATAGTTGGTAGCACCTTCGCTGATGAACATCTTCGCGTATTCGCCGTCCTGGATGCGCTTCAGAGCGTTGCGCATGGCCTTGCGGGATTCTTCGTTGATGACCTCAGGACCGGTCACGTACTCACCGTACTCGGCGTTGTTGGAGATCGAGTAGTTCATGTTGGCGATGCCGCCTTCGTACATGAGGTCAACGATCAGCTTCAGCTCGTGCAGGCACTCGAAGTAGGCCATTTCAGGCGCGTAGCCTGCTTCGACCAGAGTTTCGAAGCCAGCCTTGACCAGCTCTACGGTACCGCCGCACAGAACGGCCTGCTCGCCGAACAGGTCGGTTTCGGTCTCGTCCTTGAAGGTGGTTTCGATGATGCCGGTACGGCCACCGCCGACGCCAGCAGCGTACGACAGTGCGACGTTCTTGGCGTTGCCCGAAGCGTCCTGGTAGACCGCGATCAGGTCAGGAATGCCGCCACCCTTGACGAACTCGGAGCGCACGGTGTGGCCCGGAGCCTTCGGCGCGATCATGATCACGTCGAGGTCGCCGCGCGGAACGACCTGGTTGTAGTGGATCGAGAAGCCGTGGGAGAAGGCCAGGGTGGCGCCTTTCTTGATGTTCGGCTCGATCTCGGTCTTGTACAGGGTGCCCTGGAATTCGTCCGGGGTCAGGATCATGACAAGGTCGGCAGCAGCGACGGCGGTAGCGACGTCAGCGACTTTCAGGCCATGGGCTTCTGCCTTGGCAACGGTGGCCGAACCTTTACGCAGACCGACGGTAACGTCTACACCGGAGTCTTTCAGGTTGCACGCCTGGGCGTGACCCTGGGAGCCGTAACCGATGATGGCGACTTTCTTGCCCTGGATGATGGAGAGGTCGCAGTCTTTGTCATAGAACACTTTCATGGAAATACCCCTGGTTATATCTCGGCCCCGCAGGACCTTCGCTAATTGGTGAAGTTAGATGCTGAGTACTTTGTCGCCACGGGCAATGCCGGTGACGCCGCTGCGCACGGTTTCGAGAATCGAAGCGGTGCCGATCGCCTGGATGAAGCTGTCCAGCTTATCGCTGGTACCGCTCAGTTGCACGGTATACACACTGGCGGTGACATCGACGATCTGCCCACGGAAAATATCCGTGGTGCGCTTGATTTCGGCGCGCTGGGCGCCGGTAGCCTTGACCTTTACCAGCATCAGTTCGCGCTCGATATGGGCGCTCTCCGACAGGTCGACCAGCTTGACCACCTCTACCAGCTTGTTCAGGTTCTTGGTGATCTGCTCGATCACTTCGTCATGACCCACGGTGGTGAGGGTGAGGCGCGACAGGGTCGGGTCCTCGGTTGGTGCAACCGTCAGGCTTTCGATGTTGTAGTTGCGCTGGGAGAACAGACCGACCACGCGCGACAAGGCACCAGGTTCGTTTTCCAGCAGCAGGGAAATGATGTGCCGCATATCAGGTACGCTCCGTCTTGCTCAGCCACATGTCACGCATCGAGCCGTCCTTGATCTGCATCGGGTAGACGTGCTCGGTCCGGTCGACCGCGATGTCGATGAACACCAGGCGGTCCTTCATCGCAAAGGCCTCTTCCAGTTTCGGCTTGAGGTCTTTGAGGCTGGTGATGCGGATACCCACATGGCCATAGGCCTCGGCCAGCTTGATGAAGTCAGGCAGCGACTCGACGTACGAGTGCGAGTGACGACCGTTGTAGGACATGTCCTGCCATTGGCGAACCATGCCCAGCACCCCGTTGTTCAGGTTGACGATCTTCACCGGCAGGCCGTACTGCATGCAGGTGGACAGCTCCTGGATGTTCATCTGGATGCTGCCTTCGCCAGTGACACAAGCCACGTCCTGGTCCGGGAAATTGAGCTTGACGCCCATGGCTGCCGGGAAACCGAAGCCCATGGTGCCCAGGCCGCCGGAGTTGATCCAGCGATTGGGTTTGTTGAAGCGGTAGTACTGCGCCGCGAACATCTGATGCTGACCTACGTCGGAGGTGACGAAGGCGTCGCCATTGGTCACTTCGCACAAGGTCTCGATGACCTGCTGAGGCTTGATGACACTGCCGTCGCCCTTGTCGTAAGGGAACAGGCCGCGGTCACCGCGCCACTCATCGATCTGCTTCCACCAGGTATCGAGGGCCGCCTTTTCAGGCTTCTCGCCGATTTCCCTGAAGATGGCCAGCATCTCGCTGAGCACGCTCTCGACCGGCCCCACGATCGGCACGTCGGCCTTGATCATCTTCGAGATCGACGCAGGGTCGATGTCGATGTGGATGATCTTGGCGTTCGGGCAGAACTTGGCCGGGCCGTTGACCACACGGTCGTCAAAGCGCGCGCCAACAGCAAGGATCACGTCGGCATTGTGCATCGCCAGGTTGGCGGTGTAGCTGCCGTGCATGCCCAGCATGCCGAGGAACTGGCGATCGGTACCTGGGAAGCCGCCCAACCCCATCAGGGTGTTGGTGACCGGCAGGTTCAAGGACTTGGCGATTTCGGTCAGGGCTTCGGAGCCACCACCGAGAATCACGCCGCCGCCGGAGTAGACGATCGGACGCTTGGCGGCCAGGAGCATCTCGGCGGCCTTGCGGATCTGGCCGGAGTGGCCACGGACCGCAGGGCTGTAGGAGCGCAGCTTGACCTTTTTCGGGTAGACGTACTCGAACTTCTCGGCCGGGTTGGTCATGTCTTTTGGAATGTCGACCACGACTGGACCTGGGCGACCGGATTGCGCCAGGTAGAACGCTTTTTTCAGAACTTCCGGGATCTCGGTCGGGTTCTTGATCATGAAGCTGTGCTTCACGATCGGCCGGGAGATCCCGATCATGTCGGTTTCCTGGAAGGCATCGGTGCCGACCATGGTGCTGGGCACCTGGCCAGACAGGATGACCATCGGGATGGAATCCATGTAGGCGGTGGCGATACCGGTAATGGCGTTGGTCGCACCGGGACCGGAGGTCACCAGGACCACGCCAGCCTTGCCGGTGGCACGGGCATAACCGTCTGCCATGTGCGTGGCAGCCTGCTCATGACGAACCAGGATGTGCTGGACTTCCGGTTCCTTGAACAGGGCATCGTAAACATGAAGGAGAGCACCACCAGGGTACCCGTAAATGTGCTTAACGCCTTCGTCACGCAAGAAGCGGACGACCATCTCAGCGCCAGATAAAAGCTCCACGTTGTTCACCTCTAAAACGCCAGAATACCGCCCCATCCGGGCGGGTCTTAATAGGTTTACTGCCAAGCAGAGCATGAGCGAACGTCAGCACTGACTGAGCAAGTATTGGGAGCGCCCCAGAGTGTTGCGGGGTTTTCCCACCCAGCGCGAGGTAACGCGTTGCGGGGTGTAGCGAGTCGGCGCGGGTGTGCGCCTCATGATCTGCCTAGCGGGTCTGCTTCTGGCAGTCCCCCTACAGCGGAAACTGGATTCTTCTGATTCGCCGCCCTCAAGTCAAGAAAAATTATTGCCAATTTTTCCCTGAGATGAATTCCTACCACCACGAAAAACGACGCCAGCAGCAGAAAAGCAAAGATTTCCATAAAAAAGGGCCACAATCTGCGGCCCTTGAAGGAAAAAGAGAAGAAATCAGGCTCAAGCAGCGATCAATTGATCGAATGCTGCCAGCAGGCGCCGCAGTTCGCGGCTTTCTTCCGGACGGTCGGTGAATACCGTCTCGGCCATGACCAGGATCCCCGATGCATTAGGCAAAGGGTGACCATGCTCAAGAATAAGCTTCATGCGCGGTAGGAAAATCCACTGCAGCCACTGTTCGAACGAAAGCGTATCGACCGCGAACGGCACGGTGCTGGCCAGGGCGCTTGCGCTGGGTGGCTCATGGTCCCACCAGCCACGGACCTGAAGCTCGCGCTCGATCAGCAGCAGGTGGTCGGCAATATCGAGAATGCGCTGTTCCATCACGACGCGGTCCGCGCCTTCTGCCGTGCCAGGGCGGCGCCGGCACTGTCACCCTGTTTCTCGCGAGCCTGGGCGATGATGTTCCACAGTTCGGCCTGCAGATCAGGACGACCGTTGGCATACGTCAGTGCCCGGCGGGCGAGTTGCTCGGATTGTGCAGCATCCCCTTGCGACAGACGCACCTGAGCCAGGCGGAACAGCACCTGCGGCTCACGCGGTGCGATGCGCTGGGCGCGCTCCAGGCTGGACGAAGCACCGTTGAGGTCGCCACTGCCCTGCTGCTGCTGGGCGGTGGTCAGCAATGCCAGAACCGGACCGTCCAGTTGCTCATCGGCGGACAACCCGCCGCCGTTGCTGCGTGGGATACCGGTAGGCGCACGCGTGGCAGCGGCCGGCGCACTGTTCATCGACGCGATGTCAAAAGGTTCATCACCTGCCGGATTGGGGTTGGTGGTGATCGGGCCGCTGCTGACCGGCCCTGGGGTGATCGGCCCGGTGCTCAGCGGTGCAGAACCGGTTTGCGCCGGGAAGGTCTGGATCGGCGATGCACCCGCGCCCTGCGGGATCATCACCGTGACCCCGGAATCTTCAGGCAGGGACTGGGCCTGGGACGTACCATTGCTGCCGGAGTAGACCGGCGCGCCACGGTTGGCCGTGACACGCTCGCTGTTCGAGACCCGTGTACTCGAATCGACCACCGGAATGGCGCCACGCGGGACGCTGGCGCAGCCGTGCAGCACGGCCAGCGCCGTCAAGGCAGGAAACCACCACTTGTTCACTTCACACCCTCTTCAATACAGGCCGCTCAATTCATCCAGCCCTTGACCCAGTCCATGACCGACTCGGCAGGATTCTGCTCGCCACCGCAGGCAGTACCGGCAGGCGGTTCGCTCCCACGAATATACGGCATCTGCACCGCTCCCGGACAGCTACCGTCGGAGCCCTGGGCGCTGTGCGGATCGATCCAGGCCTTCACCACGTTATCCGGCTGCGGCATGTCCAGCGGCAGCGGGTCAGCCTTGCGCATGAAGCTGGTCCAGACCTGCAATGCACCGGTAGCACCGGTGAATGGGGTCTTGCCGTTGTCGTCGCGACCGAGCCAGACCACTGCCAGCAGGTCCTGGCTGAAGCCTGAGAACCAACTGTCGCGCGAGTCGTTGCTGGTACCGGTCTTGCCCGCCAAGGTCAGATTGTTCGGCAGCACGTTGTACACCGAGCGACCTGTACCCTCGCGCATTACCCGCTGCATGGCGTTCTGCACCAGGTAGATCGCACCCGGATCGAAGGTCTGCTGGATCTGGAACGGGTAGCGCTTGAGCGGCTCGCCTTCGGCGGTCAACACGCTGCGAATCCCGCGCATCGGTGTATTAAAGCCGCCATTGGCGATGGTCTGGTACATGGTCGCGACCTGCATCGGCGACATGCCGCCAGCGCCCAGCAGCATCGACGGGAACGCCGGCCAGTCGACCTTGACACCCAGCCGGCCGATGGTCTTGATGACGTTGGGCACGCCCACCTCAAGGCCCAGCTTGGCGGTGGACAGGTTGTAGGAGTTGGCCAGCCCCTGATACAGGTAGATAGTGCCGTGGGAGCGCCGGTCGTAGTTCTGCGGGCGCCATACCTGGCCATCGGCGCCCTTGACCGAAAACGGTTCGTCCTGCACCCAACTGGTCAGGGTGTACTTGCTCGGCTGCTCCAGCGCCGTCAGGTAGACCGCCGGCTTGACCAGCGAACCGATCGGCCTGACCGCGTCGATGGCGCGGTTGAAGCCGGCGAAGCCCGACTGACGGCTGCCGATCAGCGCCTGCACTTCGCCGGTTTCCGGGTTGGTCACCACCATCGCCGACTCGACCTCGTCGGCGCCCTTGCGGCCGGCCAGGCGCTTGAAGGTTTCACTCATCGCGGTTTCGGCCTTCATCTGCAGGATCGGGTCGAAACTGGTGAAGATGCGCAAGCCTTCTTCGGTCAGGTCTTCGTCGCGATAGTCCTGGCGTAGTTGGCGCTTGACCAGGTCGAGGAAGGCCGGGAAGGAGCTGTCGGCCAGGCTGCCGCGCTTGGTCACGCCCAGTGGCATCTTCTTCGCCGCATCGACCACTTCCTGGCTGGCCACGCCCTGCTCGGCGAGCAGGTCGAGCACCAGGTTGCGCCGTTGCAGAGCGCGCTCAGGGTAGCGGCGCGGGTTGTAGTAGGACGGTCCCTTGACCATGCCCACCAGCAGGGCAATCTGGTGCAGCTTGAGCTCCGACAGCGGCTGGCTGAAGAAGAACTGGCTGGCCAGGCCGAAACCATGCACCGCGCGCTGGCCGTCCTGACCGACGAAGACTTCGTTCAGATAGGCTTCGAGAATCTCGCGCTTGTCGTAGTGCATTTCCAGCAGCACGGCCATCATCGCTTCGGTCAGCTTGCGGCTGAGGCTGCGCTCGTTGGTCAGGAAGAAATTCTTCACCAACTGTTGCGTGAGCGTACTGCCGCCCTGGCGCATGGCCCCGGACGAGGTGTTGACCCACACTGCCCGCGCGATCGACTTGGGCGAAACACCGAAGTGGCTGTAGAAATCGCGGTCTTCGGTGGCGATCAAGGTTTCCAGCAGGTATGGCGGCACCTGGTCGATGTTGATCAGGATGCGGTCTTCGAGATTCTTCGGGTAGATACCACCGATCATCAGCGGCTCCAGGCGAACCACGTCGAGCTTGCCACCGTTGGCCCCCGCCAGCCCGGCGACATAGTCGCCGGAGAAGCGTACACGCACGAACTGCGCAGGCTCCATGCCCTCGTAGAACTGGAAGCCGCGGGTATTCAGATCGACATTGCCACCGTTGACCGAGGCCTCGCCCGGACCATTGGCCGTTGCCTCGCGACGGTAGCCCAGGGCATCGAGCTCGGTGAGGAAATCATCCTTGCTCAGCTTCTGGCCGACGAACAGCTCCAGCGGCCGGGCATACACCTTGGCCGGGATGGTCCAGCGCTTGCCAGAGAACTTTTCCTGGACGACGGCATCGAGGTAGACCGCAAAGCCGGCGATCACCACCAGACCGACCAGACTGAGCTTGAGTGCCCAGCCCAGCCAGGCGCGGGAGCGGCTGGGCGGACGTTTCTTGGGGGTTCGGGAATTTCGGGTACGAGTCATGGCGGCGGATTATACGCACTTTGCAAAGGCAGGGGACGCCCTCAGGCGGTAGGCAGGGGCGGCTCCATTGACCATAATGTCGCCTCCGAATTCCCTTACCCCGGAAGGATCTCCGTGAGCCAAGCCCTGATCAGCGCGCTGCAGAACCCCGCCCTCTACCCCCACGCCGTAGAAGGCTTCCAGCTCATCGAGACACACATCTCCTGGGTTCTGCTCACTGGCGAATATGCCTACAAGATAAAGAAACCGATGAATTTCGGTTTCCTCGATTTCACTGGCCTGGACCAGCGCCAGCATTTCTGTAACGAAGAATTGCGCTTGAACCAGCGCCTGACCGAGGGCCTGTACCTGGAGGTTCTGCCGATCACCGGCAGTGCCGAAGCACCGCAGCTCGGTGGCGAAGGTGAGCCGATCGAGTTCGCCCTGAAGATGCGTCAGTTCCCCCAAGGGCAGATGCTCAGCACCCTGCAAGCCAACGGTGAGCTGAATGCCGGCCACATTGACCAGATGGCCCGACAGATCGCCGAGTTCCACCTGCAAGCGCCGAAAGTGCCAGTCGAGCACGCGCTGGGCACCCCGGAAGCGGTAATGGCGCCGGTGGAGCAGAATTTCGAGCAGATCCGCCCATTCCTCAGCGACAAGGCCGACCTGCAGCAACTGGATAACCTGCAAGCCTGGGCCCAGGACAGCTTCAAGCGCCTGCATGGCCTGCTCGAGGCGCGCAAGGCCAATGGCTTCATCCGCGAATGCCACGGCGATATCCACCTGGGCAACGCCACCCTGATCGACGGCAAGGTGGTGATCTTCGACTGCATCGAGTTCAACGAGCCGTTCCGCCTGACCGATGTGTACGCCGATACCGCATTCCTGGCCATGGACCTGGAAGACCGCGGCCTCAAGTGCCTGGCCCGGCGCTTCGTCAGCCAGTACCTGGAACTGACCGGCGACTACGAAGGCCTGGAACTGCTGAATTTCTACAAGGCCTACCGCGCCCTGGTACGCGCCAAGGTTGCCCTGTTCAGCCTGTCGCCCGATGCCGACGGCGTGCAGCGCGCCACGACCCTGCGCACCTATCGCAACTACGCCAACCTGGCAGAGAGCTACAGCGCCATCCCCTCGCGCCTGCTGGCCATCACCCATGGCGTGTCCGCCGTCGGCAAGAGCCATGTGGCGATGCGCCTGGTCGAGTCGCTGGGGGCAATCCGCGTACGTTCGGATGTCGAGCGCAAGCGGCTGTACGGCGAGCAGCAGGCGCAGAACTCCGGCCAACTGCAAGCGGGCATCTATGACCAGGACGCAAGCACTGCCACCTACAAGCGCCTGAACGAGCTGGCAGCGACCATCCTGCGCGCCGGTTTCCCTGTCGTGCTCGATGCCACCTATCTCAAGCGCGAGCAGCGCAAGGCCGCAGCGGAAGTGGCCAACAGCACTGGTGTCCCCTTCCTGATCCTCGACTGCCAGGCGCCCGAAGCGGTCATCATCAGCTGGCTGGAGCAGCGTCAGACAGAAAATGTCGATCCGTCCGACGCCACCCTGGAAGTGGTAAAGGCCCAGCAAGCCAACCGCGACCCACTGGACGAAGAGGAGGCCGCGCATGGCAAGCGCGTCGACACCCATGAAAGCGCCAGCATGGACCAACTCATCGAGCAGATCCGCCAGCGCCTGCCCGGTCTCTGACCTGCAAGGCGTGAAGCAGTCCACAGTTCGCGCCTGATCTTCGGCGCCACCTCGGTGATGGCATTACAATATCATCACACCCCTGAGGAGGCGCCGTCATGAACCAGCCCCGGCAGTTGGACAACGCCCTGTACACCCTGGTGCGCGATGAACAGATCGCCACCTTCAACCGCGAGAAGCCAGTCGACGGCGCCATTGATTTTCGCGGTGGTGACTTCCGGGGCCTTGACCTGCGCAACCTCGATGTACGCGGCATCGACTTCACCGACGCCTACTTTCATGCTGCCGACCTGCGTGGGCTGGATCTGCGCGAAACGGGCATGGAAGGCGCCAGCATCTCCCACGCACAGATCTCCGGGACCTATTTCCCGGGCGACCTGAGCGCTGACGAAATCCTCATGTCCCTGAAGTTCGGTACGCGCATGCGTTATCGTCCGAAAGGCTAAGCCTGACATTTCTGGACACAGCATCCCGTCGCCCGCACATGGCAAAAGGCCGCGTATTCGCCCAGCCCCGCTACACTCCTCTCTGACCTGCTCGCGATTTATCCACAGACCCGTTCGGCCATCGCAAGGAGGCTCGATGAACGATGAGTTGCAGCATCTGAAGAATCTAGGCAAGACCTCTGCGCAATGGTTGCATGCCGCTGGTATCCACAGCGCTTCGGATTTGCGCCGCCTGGGCGCGGTCGGGGCCTACCAGGCCGTGAGGACGCGGGGCTTTCGCGCTTCGAAAGTGTTGTTGTACGCCATCGAGGGCGCACTGCTGGATATGCACTGGAACGATCTGCCCGCCGAACGCAAGCAGGCACTGAACCAGCAACTGGATGCCAAGACCCCGCCGCAAAAAAAAGCAGAATAGTCGAAGAAAGGGTATTGACCTCTAAATGAGAATCGTTATGATTATCACAACTGGTCGCGAGACTGGTTGGATAAACTGAAAGCCCCTGGTTCGGACTCTCAGATTATCTCCTCATCAGGCTAATCACGGTTATTGACCCGGCAATTTGCCGGGTCTTTTTTTGCCTGCAAATCGGGAAGCTGCCCGTGGTAACTACCCACCGCGCAACTGGGCACAGTAATCCTGCTCAGGCAGCGCCGCGGTGTACCACACATAGTCCGCCATTCCAGCCTCGACCTTCTGCCCGACTTCGGCCAGCAGCAGCACGCGGGTTTCGCCCTGCGCCTGCAGATCAGCCAGATGCAGCGGCACACCCAGGTCCTTGCGCGCGTGATAGGCGCCGGCCAGCAAAAGTGCAGGCTGCGGTGCCGCCAGCAGGCGCTCGGCCATATGTCGGTCCCTTTGCTGCTGGATGACCAACATGGCTGGCAACTGGCTTTCCGGCAGCAACCCACAATGGCCCTCACGCACCTGCTCGAGCAAGGCAGCCTTTACCTGCGGTGCATTCGACCGCACGCCAGTCAGGACGGGCTGTCGGCGATAGGCCTCACGCATTGCTTCGGGGCTCAGGTCGCCAGCCAGCAACACCCCGGGGCCTTTCAGGGCTTCACGCACGATCGGCGCGTACATCTGCCAATCCCAACCCTTCTGCCAGTCCAGCGCTGTGGGCAAGTCGCTCGGTAGCTGCGCCTGACGCTGCACCTTGTCGATCAGGGGCTGCTGCGCAGGCTGGAGCATCTCCAGCACCACGCTGCCTTGTGGCCTGACGGCCTGCAAGGCCTGCAGCAGCCAACGCTGCAGCGCATGGTGATCGGGGTTATCGTGTTTTTCACCGACCAGTATTCGCGGCACATCGCTCAGCGCCCGAATCAGCTCATCGGGCGTCAGGACACGGCCACTGGGCAACGCCTGTATCTGGCCGAGCGTCGGCTCGTTCAACCCTTGGCTGCTCTGCCAGGCCGGCAACGCTGGCAGCGCAGGCCGATGCACCTGGCAACCCGCCATGGTCAAGAACACCCCCATCGACAGGCCGAACCGCAAGGGATAGCGCATCGAAGGCTCCTAGCGGGTGATGATCAGCGGATGGCCGCGCTCCGGATGGGCCTGCACCAGCACATCGATACCGAATACTGCCTTGAGCGCCTGTGGCGTCAGCACCCGGGCCGGTGTGTCGAGCGCGTGGCTGCGACCCTGTTCCAGCAGCAGAATAGCGTCACAGTAGCGCGCGGCAAGGTTCAGGTCGTGCAGGATCACCAGCACCGCTGCGCCGCGGTCGGCAAAACTGCGCACCGCCTGCAACGTGGTGTGCTGGTGCAGCGGATCGAGGGCCGAGGTCGGCTCATCGAGCAGCAACGTCGCCCCCTCCTCTCCTGGCCACAGTTGCGCCAGCACCCGGGCCAGATGAACACGCTGACGCTCGCCGCCGGACAGCGCGAGGTAACTGCGTTCGACCAGGTGCCAGGCATCGGCCGCCTTCAGCGCCGCCTCGACGATCTCCCGGTCGCGCTGCTGGCCACTGCCGTGGGGCAAACGGCCCAGGCCCACCACCTCTTCGACACTGAAGGCAAAGCCCAGGCTGGACACCTGCGGCAACACTGCCAGGCGTCGCGCACGCTCCTGCCCCGGCCAGTGCGCCAGCGCTCGCCCTTGCAGCAGGACGTGCCCCTGGCTCGGCGCCAGTTCGCCACACAATGCCCCCAGCAAGCTGCTCTTGCCCGCCCCGTTGGGGCCGAGCACGCCCAGCACCTGCCCAGGCCGCAGGTGCAGGTCGATACCGTGCAGCACCTCGGTGCCGCCGCGCTTGAGCGACAAGCCTTTGACTTCGAGCATCAGCGCCCCCTCCTGACCAGCAGGAACAGGAAGAACGGAGCGCCAATGAAGGCCGTCACGATCCCGATCGGCAGCTCCGCCGGCGCCAACGCCAAGCGAGCCACCAGATCAGCGAACAGCAGCAGGGTTCCCCCCGCCAGCAATGACGCGGGCAACAACACGCGATGATCAGGCCCCGCAACCAGACGCACCAAGTGCGGAACCACCAGACCAATGAAGCCGATCAGGCCTGCCGCCGCCACTGCTGCGCCGACACCCAGGGCAGTGCAGAACACCAGTTCACGCTTGAGCCCTTCTACATCGATACCCAGGTGACGCGCCTCCGACTCGCCCAGCAACAACGCGTTCAGCGCCTGCGCCCGGCGCGGCAGCCACAAGGTTACCCCCAGTGCCACCAGCAGCAGTGGCCACAGGCGCTGATAGCTGGCGCCGTTGAGGCTGCCCAGGTTCCAGAACGTCAGAGTGCGCAAGGTGGCGTCGTCGGCCAGGTAGGTGAACAGCCCGACCGCCGAGCCGCCGAGGGCGGTCATGGCGATACCGGCCAGCAGCATGGTGGCCACGTCGGTCTGACCATTGCGCCGCCCCAGGCGATAGACCAATGCCGTAACACCAAGCCCGCCGATGAAGGCACAGAGCGACAGCAGATAGGGTGCGAACCACTCCGGTATGCCCCCAAGCCAGGCGCCGCCGACGATGGCCACTGCAGCGCCGAGCGCCGCGCCGCTGGCAACCCCGACCAGGCCAGGATCGGCCAGCGGGTTGCGAAACAGCCCCTGCATGGCCACACCGGACAGCGCCAGCACCGCACCGACGGCCAGCCCCAGGAGCGTGCGCGGCAGGCGGATCTGCCCAAGAATCAGCTCAGCCTGCTCAAGCCCCGTCCGGTCGATGGGCATCCCCAGCAGCCGCAATCCGGCGCGCAGGATATCGGTCAGCGGCAGGCTGACCGGCCCCAGCGCCAACGACAGCCACACCGCCAGCAGGCACAGGAATGTCAGGCAGATGAACAGCGTACGCGGCTGGACCCGCTGCTTCATTGGTTGAGGCTGGCCTTGGCTGCGGGATAGAAGGCGCCGGCCAGCTCATGCAAGGTGGCCGGCAGCCGCGGGCCGAGGCCACCGACCAACAGCGTCGGATCGAGTGACACCAGGCGCTTGTCGCGTACCGCACGCGAAGCGGCCAGCGCCGGATTTTCCTTGAGCAGCGCCTTGAGCGCCTGCTCGCCGTCCAGTGCTCGGTCGGAAAACACCACCACGTCCGGATCCAGCGCGGCCAGCGCTTCGACAGAGAAGTTCTTGTACCCCTGGTGATCCGCCAGGTTGCGCGCCCCAGCCTGACGCAACAGCCAGTCGCCCGAGGTGCCCTGCCCTGCGATCAATGGCTTGGCACCGGCATGACCGACCAGCAGCAACACACCTGGAGCCTTCTGACCGGCCTGGGCCTGCTTGATCTTTGCCTGCAGCGCATCGAGCTGCTGGTGGTAGCGAGTGCTCAGCTCACTGGCTTTTTGCTGCGCACCGAGCAGCTCGCCCAGGTGCTTGAGGTTCTGGTCCACTGCCGCCAGGTCGGCCTCACTGGAGAACAGCTCGACACGCACCCCGGCCCCGCGTACCTGCGCCAGCACCGGTGGCGGCCCCATTTCCTCGGTGCCGACCAGTACATCCGGGCGCAGGCTGAGGATACCCTCGGCTGACAGTTGACGCTGGTAGCCGATGCTCGGCAGGGCTTTGAGCGACTGCGGGTGCTGGCTGGTGGTATCGACGCCGACCAACCGCGCCTCGCCGCCCAGGGCACTGATCCATTCGCTCAGTGCCCCACCGGCGCTGACCCAGCGCTGCGGCAGGTCGGCGGCCAGCAACGGGGAGGAAAGGACAAGACCGGCGCACAAGGCGATCAGGGCAACAGGACGGCGCATCATCGGGTTCCTTTGCAGAAGGCGGCCAGACACCTTGTGGCACCTGACGGAACTGCGCACCATGGACGGGCTGGCGCAGTGGATGCGGGCAATTTGATAATTATTCGCATTGAAGCGTCAAGCCACCATTGGTTTCAAGAGTCTTATCTGCAATGCATTTCCTCTGCTCCTCCCAAGCCCTCGCCGAAGGCTGCAGCCGCGCCTTCAGCGTAGCTGGTGAAACGCTGTTCGGCGTGCGCCGCCAGGGCCGGGTGTACCTGTACCGCAACCATTGCCCGCATCGCGGCATCACGCTGAACTGGGCACCGGACAGCTTTCTCGATGACAGCGCCAGCCTGATTCATTGCGCCCATCATGGCGCGCTGTTCCTGATCGAATCCGGCGAATGCGTGTCGGGCCCCTGCGAGGGCGAGTCGTTGCAGGCCCTGGACTGCCACGAAGACAGCCAGGGCATCTGGCTCAAGGGTTGAGCAACACCGGCAGGCGGCGATCGATGACGATCTGCTCGGCATCAAGGCGCGCACCATAGGCCAGCACCTCGACACCATCGGCCACCGCATCGCGCAGTGCCTGGGCATAACCAGGGTCGATCTCTTCGGCCGGGCGTACCGCCTCGATGCCGGTGAGGTTGACGCAATACAGCTGCACGGCGCGAACACCCTGGCGGGCCAATGCAGCGAGCTCGCGCAGGTGCTTGGCGCCGCGTTGGGTCACCGCGTCAGGGAAGGCCGCCACCGCGGTGTCGGGATAGCCCAGGGTCACGCTCTTGACCTCGACATAGGCCGGGCCCTCGGCGAACTCCAGGCGAAAATCCACGCGACTGCGCTCCTCGCCATAGGCCACTTCACGCTTGAGCGCGGCGAACCCGGCCAGCTCGGTGATCACGCCAGCGCGCAGGGCTTCCTCGACCAGGGCATTGGCCCTGCCGGTATTGACGCAGGCCAGGCGCCCCTGAGGCGTTTCACTGATCTCCCAGGTGCCCGCCAGCTTGCGCTTGGGATCGTTGGAACGACTGAACCAGACCTGCCCGCCGTCGCGCATGCAATTGAGCATGGAGCCGGTATTCGGGCAATGGATGGTCATCTGTTCGCCATTGGCCAGCTCGATGTCGGCCAGGAAGCGTTTGTAGCGGCGCAGCAGACGCGCTCGCTCGAGTTCGGGAAGGAAACGCATCAGGGTTGCCAGCTCCGCAGGCCACGGGCAATGCGCTGCACCGCCTCTTCCAGGCGCGGCAGGCTCTGGGTGTAGGCGAAGCGCACGTGATGCCCGGCCTGGTGGCGGCCGAAGTCCAGCCCGGGCGTGAAGGCCAGATGCTCGGTTTCCAGGAAATGTCGACAGAAAGCGAAGGCATCGCCGCCGAAAGCACTGATGTCGGCGTATAGATAGAAGGCGCCCTGCGGCTCCACGGCAATGCCGAAACCGAGCTCGCGCAAGGCGGGCAGCAGGTAGTCGCGACGCCGGGCGAACTCGGCGCGGCGTTCCTCGAAGATGGCCAGAGTGCCGGGCTCGAAGCACGCCAGCGCAGCATGCTGGGCCATGCTCGGCGCACTGATGTAGAGGTTCTGCGCCAGCTTTTCCAGGTCGGCCACGGCCGAAGGCGGTGCGACCAGCCAGCCGAGACGCCAGCCGGTCATTCCGAAATACTTGGAAAAACTATTCAGAACGAAGGCGTCATCGTCCACCTCCAGCACGCTCGGCGCATCCATACCGTAGGTCAGGCCATGATAGATCTCGTCCACCACCAGATGCCCGTGATGCTCACGGGTGGCCCGGGACAGGCTGGCCAGGGCCTCGCGGTCGAGCACGGTACCGGTCGGGTTGGCGGGCGAAGCCACCAGCGCACCGACGGTATCCTTGTCCCAGTGCCGGTCGACCAGGTCGGCGGTGAGCTGGTAATTCACCTCCGGCCCTACTGGCACCAACTGCGCGCCGCCTTCGACCAGGCGCAGGAAATGGCGGTTGCACGGGTAGCCTGGGTCGGCCAGCAGCCAGTGCTTGCCCGGATCCACCAGCAGGCTGCTGGCCAGCAGCAGCGCGCCGGAACCGCCAGGCGTCACAAGGATGCGCTCGGGATCCACCGACAGGCCATAACGCTGGCCGTAGAAACCTGCGATCGCCTCGCGCAACGCAGGCAGGCCACGGGCGGCAGTGTAGCGGGTATGCCCTGCAGCGAGCGCGGCCTGCCCGGCTTCGACGATCGGCGCGGCCGTGGTGAAGTCCGGCTCGCCGATCTCCAGGTGGATCACGTCATGGCCTGCCGCCTGCAGCTCGTTGGCACGCGCCAGCAGCGCCATGACATGG
Organism: Pseudomonas wayambapalatensis; assembly: GCF_049942315.1. NCBI lineage: Bacteria > Pseudomonadati > Pseudomonadota > Gammaproteobacteria > Pseudomonadales > Pseudomonadaceae > Pseudomonas > Pseudomonas wayambapalatensis. The sequence goes on along the minus strand of NZ_JBNFMU010000194.1, from coordinate 12,893 downwards.
AAGGGTTCGATGGCGCGGCTGCGCGCACTGTAGGAGTGGGCCATGACCTTCTCTCAATTGGGTCTAAACTGGTGATTCTACTGTCGAGAAACACCGAACGGGCGACGCAGGTTGCTGTCAATACCTCGGATCGGGCGGGGTAGCGCACCCCCGATCTATCTGGTAAGTTCGGCGGCTCGCAGTCGCAGGGCCGGCGGTCGCCGGAGATGGAGCATCCTGCGCATTGGATCAGATGAGTGAGAGGCGGTCTATTCATGTCCACCGTAGAAAAGCAAAAAACCAATCAGACCATGTACGGTGTCGAGCCCTATAAGGAAACCAAGGGTGAAGAGTACATGGGCGAACCCATGCGCAAGCACTTCACCAAGCTGTTGGGTGCATGGAAGCTCGAGCTGATGACCAGTGTCGATCAGACCGTGACCCATATGAAGGACGAAGCCGCCAACTTCCCGGACCCTGCGGACCGCGCGAGCCAGGAAGAAGAGTTCGCCTTGGAGCTGCGTAACCGCGACCGTGAACGCAAGCTGATCAAGAAGATCGACAAGACCTTGCAGAAGATCCAGGACGAAGAATACGGCTGGTGCGACTCCTGCGGCATCGAGATTGGCCTGCGCCGACTGGAAGCCCGTCCCACCGCAGACCTGTGCTTCGACTGCAAGGAAATTGCCGAGAAAAAGGAAAAGACAGTCGGCAAGGGCTGATCCTTCTTCCCTCCGAACGGGGCGCATCGAGCGCCCCGTTTCATTTATATGCCCAGCACATCCATGAACGACTCCCGCTATATCGGGCGATTCGCCCCCACCCCCAGTGGCTTCCTGCATTTCGGCTCGCTGGTCGCCGCCCTCGCCTCCTGGCTCGATGCCCGCGCCGTGGACGGGCGCTGGCTGCTGCGCATGGAGGACACCGATCCGCCCCGGGAAATGCCCGGCGCCCGTGACGCCATCCTGCAGACCCTCGAACGCTACGGCCTGGAGTGGGATGGCGAAGTGGTGTTCCAGAGTCAGCGTCATGAGGCCTACGCCACGGTGGTCGATCGCCTGTTCAGCATGGGCCTGGCCTACGCCTGTACCTGCTCGCGCAAGCAACTGGAAGGATACGGCGGCATCTACCCCGGTTTCTGCCGCAACGCTGGCCATGCCCGCGAAAATGCCGCCATCCGCATTCGGGTGCCCGAACTGCTCTACCGCTTCAACGACCGTGTGCAGGGGGAATTCCAGCAGCACCTTGGACGCGAGGTGGGGGATTTCGTCATCCAGCGCCGCGACGGGCTGTATGCCTATCAACTGGCAGTGGTGCTGGACGATGCCTGGCAAGGCGTGACCGACATCGTGCGCGGCGCCGACCTGCTCGACAACACCCCGCGCCAGCTGTACCTGCAGGAACTGCTGGGGTTCTCGCAGCCGCGCTACCTGCACATTCCGTTGATCGTGCAGCCGGATGGGCACAAGCTGGGCAAATCGTACCGTTCACCACCGCTGCAGGCGGACCAGGCCACGCCGCTGCTGTTGCGGGCGTTACGAGCCCTGGGGCAGGCGAGTGATCCGGCGCTGGAAGGTGCCAGTCCGGCCGAGGTGTTGGCGGTGGCGCGCAGGCAGTGGAAACCTGGGGCGATTGCACGGCAGTTGACGGTGCCGGAGGCGGATCTGCGCTGACGCGGTCGGCCCTCTCGCGGGGCAAGCTGCGCACATTCAAAACCCCAACGAATTCAAACCCTTGGCGAACACCCCAGAATCCCGCTAGCATCGCCCCAGCCATTTGCGCCAATAATAAGAAGCTCAAACCCGCAGCGCCCTGCCATCGAGGCCCGCATGTATATCTATCGCTTGGTCCTGCTTCTGGTCGTGGGGATCTATCTGTTCTCCCCGGCCATCATGGACTGGTGGATCGAACCGACCGGAGCCTGGTACCGCCCGTATCTGCTCTGGCTGATCCTGATCGTCGTCACCTTCATCCTGCAGAGCCAACGAGATGCCGATGAGCTTTAGCCTGACCCAGATGATCCTGATCAGCGCCGCCTACCTGCTGGTGCTGTTCGGCGTGGCCTGGGTCAGCGAACGCGGGTTGATCCCGCGCTCGGTCATCCGCCACCCCCTGACCTACACCCTGTCGCTGGGCGTCTATGCCAGTGCCTGGGCGTTCTATGGTTCGGTAGGCCTGGCCTACCAGTACGGCTATGGCTTCCTCGCCTGTTACCTGGGTGTGTCCGGGGCCTTCCTGCTGGCGCCGGTGCTGCTCTACCCGATTCTCAAGATCACCCGCACCTACCAGCTCTCCTCCCTCGCCGACCTACTGGCGTTCCGTTTCCGCAGCACCTGGGCCGGGGCACTGACCACGGTGATCATGCTGATCGGCGTATTGCCGTTGCTGGCCCTGCAGATCCAGGCGGTGGCCGACTCCATCAGCATCCTGACCGGCGAGCCGGTCAAGGCGCGCGTGGCCTTCGCCTTCTGCGTGCTGATCATCCTCTTCACCATTTTCTTCGGCTCACGCCATATCGCCACCCGCGAGAAGCACGAAGGCCTTGTGTTCGCCATCGCCTTCGAGTCGGTGATCAAGCTGCTGGCCCTGGGCGGCATCGGCCTGTACGCCTTGTACGGGGTGTTCGGCGGCCCGCACGAACTGGAAGTCTGGCTGCTGCAGAACCAGACGGCACTGGCCGCACTGCACACGCCGCTGCAGGAGGGCCCATGGCGCACATTGCTGTTGGTGTTCTTCGCCTCGGCGATCGTCATGCCGCACATGTACCACATGGCCTTCACCGAGAACCTCAGCCCGCGCTCGCTGGTCAGCGCCAGCTGGGGTTTGCCGCTGTTCCTGCTGCTGATGAGCCTGGCGGTGCCGCTGGTGCTGTGGGCAGGCTTGCGCCTGGGCGCAAGCACCAACCCGGAATACTTCACCCTGGGCCTGGGCATCGCCGCCAACAACGAGGCGCTGGCCTTGCTCGCCTATGTCGGCGGCCTGTCAGCGGCCAGCGGCCTGATCATCGTCACCACCCTGGCGCTCTCGGGCATGGCCCTCAACCACCTGGTGCTGCCGCTCTACCAGCCCCCTGCCGAGGGCAACATCTACCGCTGGCTGAAATGGACCCGCCGCGCGTTGATCGTGGCAATCATCACCGCAGGCTTCGTCTTCTACCTGACCCAGAATACCCACCAGAGCCTGGCCAACCTGGGCATTGTCGCCTTCGTCGCCACGCTGCAGTTCCTGCCGGGCGTGCTTTCGGTACTGTACTGGCCAACCGCCAATCGGCGCGGCTTCATCGCCGGCCTGCTGGCCGGTACGCTGGTGTGGATGGTCACCATGCTGCTGCCGCTGCTGGGCAATGTGCAGGGCTTCTACATTCCGCTGCTGAACATGATCTACGTGCTGGACGACACCAGCTGGCACATGGCGGCCATTGCCTCGTTGGCGGCCAACGTGCTGCTGTTCACCCTGATCTCGCTGTTCACCAACGCCAGCAGCGAGGAGGTCAGCGCCGCCGAGGCCTGCGCAGTCGACAATGTGCGCCGCCCGCAACGCCGTGAACTGCATGCGGCCTCCCCCCAGGAATTCGCCACCCAACTGGCCAAGCCACTGGGCGCCAAGGCCGCGCAGAAAGAAGTCGAGCAGGCCCTGCGCGACCTCTATCTGCCCTTCGACGAACGCCGCCCCTACGCCCTGCGGCGCCTGCGTGACCGCATCGAGGCCAACCTCTCGGGGCTGATGGGTCCCAGCGTAGCCCAGGACATGGTCGAGACCTTCCTGCCCTACAAGTCAGGTAACGAGAACTACGTCACCGAAGACATCCACTTCATCGAAAGCCGTCTCGAGGACTACCACTCGCGCCTGACCGGCCTTGCCGCCGAGCTCGATGCGCTGCGCCGCTACCACCGTCAAACGCTGCAGGAACTGCCCATGGGCGTCTGCTCGCTGGCCAAGGACCAGGAAATCCTGATGTGGAACCGAGCCATGGAGGAGCTGACCGGCATCGCCGCCAAGCACGTGGTCGGTTCGCGCCTGGTGACCATCGCCGAACCTTGGCGCGGCTTGCTGCAAGGCTTCATCGACCTTCCCGACGAGCACCTGCACAAGCAACGCCTGGCCCTCGACGGCCAGCCGCGCTGGCTCAACCTGCACAAGGCGGCCATCGACGAGCCGCTGGCCCCGGGCAACAGCGGCCTGGTGCTGCTGGTCGAAGACCTCACCGAGACCCAGGCCCTCGAAGAGAAGCTGGTGCACTCCGAGCGCTTGGCCAGCATCGGCCGCCTGGCTGCAGGCGTGGCCCACGAGATCGGCAACCCGATCACCGGCATCGCTTGCCTGGCGCAGAACCTGCGCGAGGAACGCGAAGGCGACGGCGAGATCATCGAGCTGTCGAGCCAGATCCTCGAACAGACCAAGCGCGTCTCGCGCATCGTCCAGTCGCTGATGAGCTTCGCCCACGCCGGCGGCAGCCACCAGAATACCGAAGAGCCCGTGTCGCTGGCCGAGGTGGCGCAGGATGCCATCGGTCTGCTGGCGTTGAACCGGCGCAATTTCGAAGTACAGTTCTTCAACCTTTGTGACCCGGACCACTGGGCCGAGGGTGACCCGCAGCGCCTGGCCCAGGTGCTGATCAACCTGCTGTCCAACGCCCGCGACGCCTCGCCAGCTGGCAGCGCCGTGCGTGTGCGCAGCGAAGCGAGCGAGCACACCGTCGACCTGATCGTCGAAGACGAGGGCAGCGGTATTCCGAAGAACATCATGGATCGCCTGTTCGAGCCCTTCTTCACCACCAAGGATCCGGGCGAGGGAACCGGACTGGGGCTCGCTCTGGTCTATTCCATCGTGGAAGAGCATTATGGGCAAATCACCATCGACAGCCCGGCCGATCTCGATCGGCAACGTGGCACACGGATCCGCGTGACCCTGCCCCGGCATGTCGTAGCGACGTCCCCTGAAATTCGAGACCGTCGAGAGAATTGAATCAATGCCGCACATTCTGATCGTCGAAGACGAAACCATCATCCGTTCGGCCCTGCGTCGTCTGCTCGAGCGGAACCAGTACCAGGTCAGCGAAGCCGGCTCGGTGCAGGAAGCCCAGGAACGCTTCAGCATTGCCACCTTCGACCTGATCGTCAGCGACCTGCGCCTCCCCGGAGCACCGGGCACCGAGCTGATCAAGCTCGGCCAGGGCACGCCGGTGCTGATCATGACCAGCTACGCCAGCCTGCGCTCGGCGGTCGACTCGATGAAAATGGGCGCGGTGGACTACATCGCCAAGCCTTTCGACCATGACGAGATGCTCCAGGCTGTCGCGCGCATCCTGCGCGACCGGCAGAATGCCCCGGTCGCCACTGCGGCCGCGGCCGAAGTGCGCAGCAACGGCAAGGCACCAGGCGCAGACAAGCAGAGCGGCGCCTCGGCCAACGGCGAAATCGGCATCATCGGTTCCTGCCCCCCCATGCAGGACCTGTACAGCAAGATCCGCAAGGTCGCCCCGACCGACTCCAACGTCCTGATCCAGGGCGAATCCGGCACCGGCAAGGAGTTGGTCGCCCGCGCCCTGCACAACCTTTCGCGACGCGCCAAGGCGCCGATGATCTCGGTGAACTGTGCGGCCATTCCGGAAACGCTGATCGAATCCGAGCTGTTCGGCCACGAGAAAGGCGCGTTCACCGGCGCCAGCGCTGGCCGTGCCGGCCTGGTCGAGGCAGCGGACGGCGGCACCCTGTTCCTCGACGAGATCGGCGAACTGCCGCTGGAGGCTCAGGCTCGACTGCTGCGTGTGCTGCAGGAAGGCGAGATTCGTCGGGTCGGCTCGGTGCAGTCGCAAAAGGTCGATGTGCGCCTGATCGCTGCGACCCACCGCGACCTGAAAAACCTGGCCAAGTCCGGCCAGTTCCGCGAAGACCTTTATTACCGTCTGCACGTCATCGCCCTCAAACTGCCCGCCTTGCGCGAGCGCGGCAGCGACGTCAACGAGATTGCCAACGCCTTCCTCGCCCGGCAGAGCGCGCGCATCGGCCGTGACGACCTGCATTTCTCCAGCGATGCCGAGCAAGCCATCCGCCACTACAGCTGGCCGGGTAACGTCCGCGAGTTGGAGAACGCCGTCGAGCGCGCGGTCATTCTCAGCGAAAGCCCGGAAATATCCGCCGACCTGCTGGGCATCGACATCGAACTGAGCGGCCTGGAAGACGACGACCTCCCCGACAGCCTGCCGATGGTCGCCGGTGTCGGTGGTAACAACGCCAGCCACGAGCCGACGGAAGACCTGTCGCTGGAAGACTACTTCCAGCACTTCGTCCTCGAACACCAGGACCACATGACCGAGACGGAACTGGCCCGCAAGCTGGGTGTAAGCCGCAAGTGCCTGTGGGAGCGTCGCCAGCGCCTGGGTATTCCACGGCGCAAAAGCAACGTCGCCAGCGAGAACTGATACGTCCATAGCTCTACAGCGCCGACCCTGGGTCGGCGCTTTGCGTTCAGGGGCTTGCCCACGGTGAGCCCTACCACACCCCGCCCCTTCAGCAGGTAACACCCGGTTACCGTGAAAAATCTGTTACCTCAACCGTCCGCGACGTAACAAATCGAGGCATACGGTAACGAAATTTCTACATTTTCCCGCCTTGCGCGCGGCCCGAAAATCCGTAACCCATTGATTTAATTGGGTTTGCGAAAGTTGGCACGCCACCTGCTATATCTTTCGTACAAGAACAATAACAAGCACTGCTACTCAGAATAAGAACAAGACGAAACGGCTCACGCATAACAAGAACAAGACGGCGGAGGCGCAGCTAACTGATTCTTTTGGAGAGGAGTTGTGTTTGGGGTTTGCCCCACAACCAGGCAGAGAACAACAAAAACTGCACTAAAGCAGCGCCTGAACTGGTTGGATCGATTGATCAGCATAGCATCAGCGACCAAAGCAATCCGTTTGCTCTTCACCCCTGAATTTGGGGTCGTTCACACGCTTCAGGCTGTGTGGACAGGGCACTCAACAAAAACAAGAAGCCCGACAAAAAAACAATAAGAGCACGCAACGACTTGATGGGGAGCCTAGGCTCCCCATGTCGTTTCTCCCCGCCTTAATCGCCTTTCGGCACCGCCTACACCATTCCGCCAGTAAATGCTAGAATCCCCCGCCATCATGCGGCCATTCTCCTAGTCTTGGCCGAACATTCCTTCAAACAGTGCATCCCATGCTGAAGAAGCTGTTCCAGTCGTTCCGTCCTCCCATCCGTGGTCAACACCACAGGCGCACCACGCCTGAAGTGATCAACAAGAGCCAGCACTCGCTGCAGCGCAGCCAGTTCAGCCGCCACGCCGTGAGCATCGTCGAGCGCCTGCAGGGCGCCGGCTACCAGGCCTACCTGGTCGGCGGCTGCGTGCGCGACCTCCTGCTGGGCATCACCCCCAAGGACTTCGATGTCGCCACCAGCGCCACGCCCGAACAGGTGCGTGCCGAATTCCGCAATGCCAGGATCATTGGCCGGCGCTTCAAGCTGGTCCACATCCATTTCGGCCGCGAAATCATCGAAGTCGCCACCTTCCGCGCTCATCACAGCGAAGATGACCAGGGTGACAGCCACCGTTCGTCGCACAACGCCAGCGGGCGAATCCTGCGTGACAACGTCTACGGCACCCTCGAAGACGATGCCCAGCGTCGCGACTTCACCATCAACGCCCTGTACTACGACCCGGTCAGCGAGCGCGTCCTGGACTATGCCAATGGCGTCCACGATATCCGCAATCGCCTGCTGCGCCTGATCGGCGATCCGACTCACCGTTACCAGGAAGACCCGGTGCGCATGCTGCGCGCGGTGCGTTTCGCCGCCAAGCTCGACTTCGGCATCGAGAAGCACACCGTCCAGCCTATCCGCGAACTGGCCAAGCTGCTGCGCGAAATCCCGCCGGCGCGCCTGTTCGAGGAAGTGCTCAAGCTGTTCCTGTCCGGCCAGGGGGCGATCGCCTTCGAAATGCTGGTCGACCTTGAGTTGTTCGAACCCCTGTTCCCGGCCAGCGCCCACGCCCTGGATGAACGCCCGACCTACACCCACACCCTGATCAGCCAAGCGCTGGCCAACACCGACCTGCGCGTCAAGCAGGGCAAACCGGTGACCCCGGCCTTCCTGTTCGCCGCGCTGCTGTGGCCTGCCCTGCCAGCACGTGCCCTGTACCTGCAAAGCCAGGGCGTGCCGCCGATCCCGGCAATGAACGAAGCCGCCCACGACCTGATCGCCGAACAGTGCCAGCGCATTGCTATTCCCAAGCGCTTCACCCTGCCGATCCGCGAGATCTGGGACATGCAGGAGCGCCTGCCACGGCGCAGCGGCAAACGCGCCGACATGCTCCTGGACAACCCGCGCTTCCGCGCCGGCTACGACTTCCTGCTGCTGCGCGAAAGTGCCGGCGAGGAAACCGACGATCTCGGCCAGTGGTGGACCGACTACCAGGACGCCCACGACAGCGAACGCCGCGACATGATCCGCGAGCTGGGCAGCCGTGACGAAGGTTCGGGGCCGGCCCCGCGCAAACGCAAGCGCAGCAATAGCAAGCGCAAGGCCGGTGGCGACGAGGCCTTCGACTGAGCATGCCGGTACGCGCCTATATTGGCCTGGGCAGCAACCTGGACGCCCCCGCCGAGCAACTGCGCAGCGCCCTCCAGGCGCTGGACCAGATCGCCGGGACGCACCTGGTGGCCGCTTCGGCGTTGTACACCAGTGACTCCCTGCTGCCCGGCCAGCCTCGCTACACCAATGCGGTCGCAGCGCTCGACACCGAGCTGGCGCCGCTGGCGCTGCTCGATGCCCTGCAGGGCATCGAGAACGATCAGGGCCGGGTGCGCAAGGAGCGCTGGGGCCCGCGTACACTCGACCTGGATGTGCTGCTGTTCGGCGACCAGGTCATTGATGTGCCACGTCTGAAAGTGCCGCATTACCACCTGCATGCCCGTCCCTTCGTGCTTTATCCGCTGGCCGAGCTGGTCCCTGAAGACTTCCATCTGGCCGATGGCCGCAGCCTCGCGCAACTGCTCCAGGACTGCCCGTTCGTCGGGCTGGAACGCTTGTAATCCGGGCGTTTCAGCCATCGGTAACGCCAGTAACACCCTGAGCGTAACAATGCGGTAACAGGGTCATTGACTTCCCCCCCATCGCTCACGACTATAGGCGTCCCGCGGCGCCCGTATGCCGCATCACACCCATTTAGGCCCGGACAGCCCTGTGACCCGAACATCACGCACGATGATGTGCCGCTCCGGAAGATGAATACACGCGTTGTACGCAGTCGTTTTTCACAGCGCCTGAACGAGGATTTCGCTACATGCCTGAAGTAACCCTGACCACCCTGCATGGCCTGAAGGCCAAGGGTGAGAAAATCACCATGCTGACCTGCTACGACGCCACCTTCGCCAAGGCCGCCAGCCAGGCCGGCGTCGAGGTGCTGCTGGTTGGCGATTCGCTCGGCATGGTCCTGCAGGGCCATGACAGCACCCTGCCCGTCACCACCGACGACATGGCCTACCACACCGCCTGCGTCAAACGCGGCAACGACGGTGCACTGATCCTGGCCGATCTGCCCTTCATGGCCCATGCCACGCTCGAGCAGTCTTTCGTCAACTGCGCCAAGCTGATGCGCGCCGGAGCGCACATGATCAAGGTCGAGGGCGCAGCCTGGTTGGCCGAGACCATCCGCCTGCTGGCCGACCGCGGCGTGCCGGTGTGCGCGCACATGGGCCTGACCCCGCAGACGGTCAACGTGCTCGGTGGCTACAAGGTCCAGGGTCGCCAGGAAGCCCAGGCGCAACAGATGCGCGCCGATGCCATCGCCCTCGAGCAGGCTGGCGCCGCCATGCTGCTGCTCGAATGCGTGCCCAGCGAGCTGGCCACGGAGATTTCCCAGGCGGTGAGCATTCCAGTGATCGGTATCGGTGCCGGCAGTGGTACCGATGGCCAGGTACTGGTGCTGCACGACATGCTGGGCTTGTCCCTCAGCGGCCGCGTACCGAAGTTCGTGAAGAACTTCATGGCCGGCCAGCCCGATATCCAGAGCGCCCTGGCGGCCTACGTCAAGCAGGTCAAAGATGTGAGCTTCCCGGCCCCCGAACACGGGTTCAGCGCATGAATACCGTCAAGACTGTCCGCGAACTGCGCGCCGCCGTGGCACGCGCCCGGGGCGAAGGCAAGCGTATCGCCTTCGTCCCGACCATGGGCAACCTGCACAGCGGCCACGCCGCCCTGGTGACCAAGGCCGCCCAGCGCGCCGACTTCGTGGTTGCCAGCATCTTCGTCAACCCGCTGCAGTTCGGCGCAGGCGAAGACCTCGACAAATACCCACGCACCCTAGCTGCCGATCAGGAAACCCTGTTGCAGGCCGGTTGCCATCTGCTGTTCGCGCCTACTGTCGAAGAGATGTACCCCGACGGCATGACCGTGCAGACCCGGGTGAGCGTGCCGCAACTGTCCGAAGGCCTGTGTGGCGCCAGCCGCCCCGGGCACTTCGAGGGTGTGGCGACGGTGGTCAGCAAGCTGTTCAACATGGTCCAGCCGGATCTGGCCGTGTTCGGCGAAAAGGACTACCAGCAGCTGGCGGTCATCCGCGCCATGGTGCGAGACCTGAACATGCCGATCCAGATCATCGGCGAGCCGACCGTGCGGGCTGAGGATGGGTTGGCGCTGTCGTCGCGCAACGGTTATCTGAGCGCTGAACAACGCGCTGCGGCACCGATGCTATACAAAGTGCTGAGCCTGTTGGCCGAGGCGGTCCGGCGGGGTCAGCGCGATTATCTGACGCTGCTGGCTGAAGGCCAGGCGCAGCTGACAGCCGCCGGGTTCCGCCCGGACTACCTGGAAGTGCGTCATGCCGTCAGCCTGAAACCGGCGCAAGCCGACGATCGTGACCTGGTGATCCTGGGGGCGGCGTATCTGGGTAGCACTCGGCTGATCGACAACCTGTACTTGCACCTGGACGAAAAGACCGCCTGATCGCGGCGCCCCCGCAGGTACAGCGCCGCCACTGAATACGGCGTTGTACCTGTGGGAGCGGGCTCGTCCCGCGATTAGGCCAGCACTGACAACCCCACGCAAATATTTCACGCCCCGCCCGCCCGCCCCATTCCCGCCGACCGGCCAATGCCTATAATGGGCCTCTCCTGCAACTGGCAAAGCCTGCCAGTGTCAAAGCCTGACCATGCCCGAAGGAAACCATCCGCAATGGCGTATTACCGCACTCCCCACGATGTGACGGCCCTGCCCGCCTGGCAGGCGCTTCAGCAACACCGCGATGCCATGCAGGGCTTCAGCATGCGCGACGCCTTCGCCGCCGACCCCAAGCGCTTCGAGCAGTTTTCGCTCAGCAGCTGCGGCCTGTTCCTCGACTACTCGAAGAACCTGATCAACGAAAAGACCCGTGAGCTGCTCGTCGAACTGGCTCAGGAAGTCGGTCTGGCTGACGCCATCAAGTCGATGTTCAGCGGCGAGATCATCAACGGCTCCGAAGGCCGTCCGGTGCTGCACACGGCCTTGCGCCGCCCGGTCGGTGACAAGCTGAATGTCGGTGGTGTCAATGTGATGCCCGAAGTGCACAAGGTCCTCAACCAGATCACCGAACTGGTCGGACGCATCCACGACGGCCTGTGGCGCGGCTACAGCGAAAAACCGATCACCGACGTGGTCAACATCGGCATCGGCGGCTCCTTCCTCGGCCCCGAACTGGTCTCCGAGGCCCTGCTGCCTTACGCCCAGCGCGGCGTGCGCTGCCATTACCTGGCCAACATCGACGGCAGCGAGTTCCACGAACTGTCGGCCAACCTGCGCGCCGAAACCACCCTGTTCATCGTCTCGTCGAAGTCGTTCAACACCCTCGAAACCCTGAAGAACGCCATGGCTGCGCGCACCTGGTACCTGGCCCAGGGCGGCTCGGAAGCCGAGCTCTATCGCCACTTCATCGCAGTCTCCAGCAACAAGGCCGCCGCCGTGGCCTTCGGCATTCGTGAAGAAAACATCTTCCCGATGTGGGATTGGGTGGGCGGGCGCTACTCGCTGTGGTCGGCCATTGGCCTGCCGATCGCCCTGGCCATCGGTACTGCCAACTTCAAGGAACTGCTGTCCGGCGCCTACACCATGGACCAGCATTTCCAGACCGCGCCGTTCGAGAAGAACATGCCAGTTCTGCTGGCGCTGCTCGGCGTGTGGTATGGCAACTTCTGGAATGCCAGCAGCCACGCGATCCTGCCGTACGACCACTACCTGCGTAACATCACCAAGCACCTGCAACAGCTGGACATGGAGTCCAACGGCAAGAGTGTACTGACCGACGGCTCCCCGGTGAAAACCGAGACCGGCCCGGTGATCTGGGGCGGCGTTGGTTGCAACGGCCAGCACGCCTATCACCAGTTGCTGCACCAAGGCACCCAGATGATCCCGGCCGACTTCATCGTGCCAGTGGTGAGCTTCAACCCGGTGGCCGACCATCACCAGTGGCTGTATGCCAACTGCCTGTCGCAGAGCCAGGCGCTGATGCTCGGCAAGACCCGCGAGGAAGCCGAGACCGAGCTGCGCGCCAAAGGCCTGAACGAAGCAGATATCGAAAAGCTGGCACCACACAAGGTGATCCCGGGCAACCGCCCGAGCAACACCCTGGTGGTCGAGCGCATCAGCCCACGCCGCCTCGGCGCGCTGGTGGCCATGTACGAGCACAAGGTCTTCGTGCAGAGCGTGGTCTGGGGCATCAACGCCTTCGACCAGTGGGGCGTGGAGCTGGGCAAGGAGCTGGGCAAGGGCGTGTACCAGCGCCTGGTCGGCAGCCTGGAAGACAGCGCTGAAGATGGCTCGACCCAGGGCCTGATCAACTACTTCCGCGGCCGTCATCGCGGCTGACCTGAAGGCTGCATTCGCGGGCGAGCCCGCTCCTACAAGGGCCCGTAGGAGCGG
>NZ_JBNFMU010000193.1:0-6992 GCF_049942315.1 Pseudomonas wayambapalatensis | reverse complement strand
CTTCGCGGGCAAGCCCGCTCCCACAGAAACGGTGTGATGCTCAATACAGCACTGCACTTGTGGGAGCGGGCTTGCCCGCGAAGAGGTCACCACTGATCGATGGGCCTACTCTACCCAGCGCAACGTCCGCTGAAAACCGATAAGATTGCGACAACTCGTCAGGAAAACTCACAAGTCAAATGCCCCAGGACCTCCCTCCCCTCAATGCCTTGCGCGCCTTCGAGGCCACAGCCCGACTGAACAGCGTCAGCCAGGCCGCCGAACAGCTGCACGTGACGCACGGCGCGGTGAGCCGGCAGATCAAGGTGCTCGAGGAGCACCTGGGCGTTGCCCTGTTCGTCAAGGATGGGCGTGGCGTCAAACTCACAGATGCCGGGGCTCGCCTGCGTGATGCCAGCTTCGATGCCTTCGATCGCCTGCGCAGTGTGTGCGCCGAACTCAGCCGCGATGTCAGCGATGCGCCCTTCGTACTGGGATGCTCCGGCAGCCTGCTGGCGCGGTGGTTCATTCCCCGGCTCGGGCGTTTGAAGGCCGATCTGCCTGAGCTGCGTCTGCACCTGTCGGCCGGAGAGGGCGATCTGGATCCGCGCCGCCCGGGGTTGGATGCGTTGCTGGTGTATGCCGAGCCGCCGTGGCCCGCCGACATGCAGGTGCATGTACTGGCCGAGGAACGTATCGGGCCGGTGCTCAGCCCGCACTTTCCCGGCTTCGAGCGCCTGTGCCAGGCCCCTGCACGTGCGCTGCTGGGTGAAGCCTTGCTGCATACCACCTCGCGTCCACAGGCGTGGCCGACCTGGGCCGCGCAGCAAGGGCTGGACGCCAGTGCGCTGACCTTCGGCCAGGCATTCGAGCACCTGTATTACCTGCTGGAGGCTGCGGTGGCGGGTTTGGGGGTGGCGATCGCGCCGCAACCGCTGGTGGCGTACGACCTGCGTGGCGGACGCCTGGCGGCGCCGTGGGGCTTTTCACCGACGCCAGCGGCGTTGGCGCTATGGGTGCCGCGGCGCGCCGCAGATGGGCGCGCCGAGCAGCTGGCGCAATGGCTGCGCCAAGAGTTGCAGGCGCAAGCTTAGTTGCGACGGCACAGCAGGTAGGCGGCGAGCAGACCCAGTGCGCCAACGGCTACGCCAGCCGTGGTCCAAGGGTGTTCCTGGGCGTAGTCACGGGTTGCGATGCCGGTTTCCCGGGTGCGGGTCTTCACTTCTTCGTAGGCGTCGGTCAGCAGGCTGCGCGAATGCTTGAGGGCGTTCTGGGCGTTGCCGCGCAGGGCCTTCATGGTTTTCTGCGTTTCCTCCGAGGCATCGCCTTTGAGGTCTTCCAGCGTCTTGAGCAGGCTTTCGATCTCCGCTTCCATGCTTTCCAGTGAGGTCTTGCGCAGTGCGTTACGGGCCATGTGGACTCTCCTTCGCTGAGTAGGGTGTAAAGAGTGCGACTGCGCCCTGTGCCGAAAGTGCGATCGAACTTTCGCCCGAGGCGATGGCTCGCAGGTAAACCGGGCCTGCGCTGCTAGGCTCAATCCAGCACATCATTCAAGGAGAGTGTTCATGTCCGATCATCACACCTACAAGAAGATCGAGCTCGTCGGTTCCTCGCCCACGAGTATCGAAGATGCGATCAACAATGCCCTGGCCGAAGCCGGCAAGACCATCAAGCACCTGGAGTGGTTCGAGGTGGTCGATACGCGTGGCCATATCCGCGACAACAAGGCTGCGCATTTCCAGGTCACGCTCAAGGTCGGGTTCCGCATCGCCAACAGTTGAAACAGTATGGGGATAGCCTGTTCCTGAGTTATGGCGTATGACTTCCAGGGGCACCGGTATACGCCGGTGCTCTATGCTGCTTTTTTGATCCGCATAAGGAACGATGACGATGAAGAAAGTGTTTCTGGCAGTAGGCCTGATGATGTTGGCCGGTGGTGCGATGGCGGCAGGTAAGCCGTGCGAGGAGCTCAAGAGCGAAATTGCAGCCAAGCTCGATGCCAAGGGGGTTCAGGGGTATACGCTGGAGATCGTCGACAAGGGCACCCCTGCCGGCAAGGTGATCGGCAGCTGCGAGGCCGGGACCAAGGAAATCGTCTACCGCCGGGGTTGAGGCGTAAATCCGAACACAGCACCTATAGGAGCAACTGTCTGATTCAAAATCTAAAGGCCAGCCTAATCTCTGTGGGAGCGGGCTTGTCCCGCGAACACGGGCGTAGCCCGTGCCAGGCAGCGCGGTGTCTTTTTCTCGGGCAAGTCGGAGCGCCGAACCGCCGCTCCCACAGGGGTCGGGCTGGCCTTTAGATTTCGATTAAGACAGTTGCTGCCACATATGGCATTTACTCGCCCTTCAACGCCTGCGCCAGCAGCTCGTACGAGCGCACCCGATCGGCATGCTCATACAGGTCGCAGGTGAAGATCAGCTCATCCGCGCCGGTCTGCTCCAGCAGCACCTCCACCTTCGCCCGCACCTTCTGCGGGCTGCCAATCATCGCCAGCCCAAGGAAACTCGCCACCGCATCACGCTCATGGGGCAGCCACAGGCCGTCCATGCTCTGCACGGGTGGGCGCTGCATCAGGCTCTGGCCGCGGATCAGCGCGAGGATGCGCTGGTAGACCGAGGTCGCCAGGTATTCGGCCTTCTCGTCGCTGTCCGCCACCACCATCGGGATGCCCAGCATCACGTAGGGCTTGTCCAGCGTTGTCGACGGCTTGAAATGGTCGCGGTAGATGCGGATCGCCTCGTGCATGTAGCGCGGGGCGAAGTGCGAGGCGAAGGCGTATGGCATGCCGCGCATGCCGGCCAGTTGCGCGCTGAACAGGCTTGAACCCAGCAGCCACATCGGCACTTCGGTGTTGTGGCCGGGCACGGCGATCACTTTCTGATCGTCGGTACGTGGGCCGAGGTAGCGCGACAGCTCCTCGACATCGTCGGGGAAGTCGTCGGCGCTGCCAGAGCGCTCGCGGCGCAGGGCGCGGGCGGTCATCTGGTCGGAACCGGGCGCACGGCCCAGGCCCAGGTCGATGCGGCCGGGGTAGAGGCTGGCCAGGGTGCCGAACTGTTCAGCGATCACCAGCGGCGCATGGTTGGGCAGCATCACCCCGCCCGAGCCGATGCGGATGCGCGAGGTGCCGCCAGCGAGATAGCCCATCAGCACCGAGGTCGCCGAGCTGGCGATGCCGTCCATGTTGTGGTGTTCGGCCACCCAGAACCGGTTGTAGCCGAAACGCTCGACGTGCTGCGCCAGGTCCAGTGAGTTGCGTAGCGACTGGGCCGGGCCGGCATCGGCGCGCACCGGCACCAGGTCGAGGGTGGAAATCTTCAGGTCACGCAGCTGCGTCATCGGAGCCTCCGCAGGAAATTGGTTGGCCAAGGGCCTTTGTGACTCTGTATGGGCACCCTGCGATGGATTCAATGATTGACCATGGATTGATCTGAACTTGCTGTAGGCAGTGTCCTCAGAATCCGTAGTGACACCCAATGAACATCCAGGAGGCATCATGAAAAAGACAGCATCGGCGATCTGGCAGGGAGGGCTCAAGGATGGCAAGGGCCTGCTGTCCACCGAGAGTGGCGCCCTCAAGCAGAACCCCTATGGCTTCAATACCCGCTTCGAAGGATCGCCTGGGACCAACCCCGAGGAGCTGATCGGTGCGGCCCATGCGGGCTGTTTCTCGATGGCGCTATCGATGATGCTGGGTGAGGCCGGGCTGACGCCCGAACGCATCGACACCGTCGCCGAAGTCAGCCTCGACAAGCAGCCCGATGGCTTTGCCATTACCGCCGTGCATCTCACCCTCAAGGCCAAGGTCCCCGGTGCCAGTGAGGCGCAGTTCCAGGAGATTGCCAACAAGGCCAAGGCGGGATGCCCGGTGTCCAAGGTGCTCAACGCGACGATCAGCCTGGATGCGACGCTGCTCTCGTAGGTGAGGCTTTGCTTGCTGTAGTCTGGAAGGGTCGGCAGCTTGCCTGCCCTTTGAGGAGCCGTTCCATGATCCGCGTAGCATTCGCCGTTCTGGCCTCGTTGCTGGCCACCTCCGCGCTGGCGGCAGTCAAGCCGTGCGAGGAGCTCAAGGCCGAGATCGAGGCGAAGATCCAGGCGGCCGGGGTGCCTTCCTACACCCTGGAAATCGTGCCGAACAGCGAGGTCAGTGATCCGAACATGGTCGTTGGCAGCTGCGATGGCGGGACCAAAAAGATCATCTACCAGAAGAACGACCAATAGCCGTCGTTGCAGCGGGGTCGCAGCGCGACCCCGTTGTTCATGGGATGCAGAAGATGTTGCTCGGCTCGTCCACCAGCACCTGGCGGTTGGCGTCGTACAGGTATACCTGCGGCTGCATCGCCGGGGCCCGGGCTTCGAGGCGATAGCGCTCACCGGCCTTGAAGTTGTCGAAGCGCACGGTCAGGTAGCAGGTGCGCTCGGTCGGGCTCGTGGTGAAGAGCCCGGCAGTCAGCTCGTAGTCGAAGCGCACCACCAGTTCATGGCGGCCCGGCGTGAGCTGGAAGTACCGGCCGTCGTCGAGGCGCTTGCCATCGAGCTTGTCGGCCATGATGGTACGACCGGGGGTGACGGTATAGAGGTCGACCCAGGCCTGGGCCGGGTCTTTGGGTGGCAAGGGGCTGGCGCAAGCCCCCAGTGCACTGAGGGCGATCAGCATCATGGGCTGGCGCATGATGAAACTCCGCTTGCGGGTCACAGACTACAAGCATAGCGCTGATCAGGTGCGCTGACAGCCCGCTGGCAGGCCTTGGCCTATCAGTTTCTGCTGTTCGTCATAGAGTTTCACCCAAGGCCGGAAGCCAATGCTGCCGGCTTGCAGGCTGTAGCGCTGGCCTGCGCTGAAGTCCTTGAAGGTGAGGTTCAGTTGGCAGTCGCGCCACAGTGGTTCGTCGACTGGGCCGATATTGCTCGGGGTGACCGGAAACTGGTAACGCACCGTCAGTTCGTGGCTACCCGGCGGCACTTCGAAATAGCGGTTGTCGGCCCAGTCGCGCTCGTCCACCTGCACGGCGTGCAGCGAGGTGTCGTCGTCGCGGGCGAGGTCGATCCAGGCCTGGTTGGGGTCGGGGTCGGGCAAGGTGGAGCAGGCGCTCAGCAGCCCGAAGGTGCCGACGGCAAACAGTGTACGCATGGCGAAAAGGCCCTCTGGCGAGATAGTCTTGGAACGCACAGGCCTTGAGCGGGATGAACAGCCCTGATGTTTCGACTTTTTCTGCTACAGCGCTCAGGCCACCGGGCTCTCGACCGCGTTTTCAGCCCTTTTGTTCCGCTGCTGGCCGCGCTCCTGCTGAGCGGTTGCGGCAGCCTCGGCTACTACGGCCAGCTGGCCGAAGGGCAATGGCAACTGCTGCGTGCACGCCAGCCAGTGGAGCGGGTGCTGGCCGACCCCACGACGGACGAACGGCTGCGTCAGCGTCTGCTGCATGCCGAACAGGCCCGCACTTTCGCCAGCGAGCACCTGAAGCTGCCAGACAATCGCAGCTACCGGGTGTACGCCGATCTCGGGCGGCCCTATGTGGTGTGGAATGTGTTCGCCACGCCGGAGCTTTCGCTGCAACCGGTCACCCACTGTTTCCCCATCGCCGGTTGCGTCGCCTACCGCGGCTACTACCGCCAGGGCGCTGCGCGCGGGGCAGCGGCGCTGATGCGCGAGCAAGGGCTGGATGTGTACGTCGGGGGTGTCGAGGCTTACTCGACCCTGGGCTGGTTCGACGATCCGATTCTCTCGTCTATGGTGGGCTGGGGCGAGGAGCGCCTGGCCACGCTGATCTTTCACGAACTGGCGCACCAGCGCTTCTACGTGAAGGACGACACCGAATTCAACGAGTCCTTCGCCACCTTCGTCGAACAGGAGGGCACGCGGCAATGGCGCATGGCGCGTGGGCTTGCGGCGGCTCACGAGGATGGGGCGCGGCAGCGTGAACAGTTCATCCGCCTGGTGCTGGCGAGTCGCGAGCGTTTGCAGGCGATCTACGCTGGGACGCTTGCTGATGCCGACAAGCGAGTGGCCAAGCAAGCCGAGTTCGCGCGATTGCGACGTGAATACCGCGAGCTGCGCGATCGGGACTGGGCCGGTGACCGCCGCTATGACGCCTGGGTGTATGGGCCGATGAGCAATGCCAAGCTGCTGCCGTTCGGCCTGTATGACCAGTGGGTGCCGGCGTTTGCGGCGTTGTTTCGTCAGGCTGGTGGGGACTGGACGACGTTCTATCAGCGGGTCGAGCACTTGGGGCAGCAGCCGATCGATCAGCGAAAAGCGGCGTTGCAGCGGTTGATGGTCCAGCCGTGAGATGCCGGGGCCGCGAGCGGCCCCGTAGCCATCAAGCCTTGATGAACGCCTGGTGCAAATCCGCCACCGTGTCGAAATGAAACGCCGGCGCCTCGGCCACCAGCTCTTCGCGGCTGCCGAAACCGTATCCCACCGCCACGGCCTGCAACCCGTTGCTGCGGGCGCCGATCAGGTCGTGCTTGCGGTCACCGATCATCAGGGTCTGCGCCGGGTCCAGCCCTTCTTCGTCCAACAGATGGCGGATCAGCTCGACTTTGTTGGTGCGGGTGCCATCCAGCTCACTGCCGTAGATCACCTTGAAATGCCGGTCGAAAGCAAAGTGCCGGGCGATCTCGCGGGCGAACTCCCAAGGCTTGGAGGTGGCAACGTACAAGGTGCGGCCCTGGTCGTTCAGGGCTTGCAGCAGCTCTGGCACGCCGTCGAATACCAGGTTCTCGTACAGGCCGGTGACGCGGAAGCGTTCGCGGTAGAAGTTGACCGCCTCCCAGGCCTTGGCCTCGTCGAAGCCGTAGAACTGCATGAAGGCCTGCAGCAAGGGCGGGCCGATGAAATGCTCGAGGCGGGCCAGGTCGGGCTCGTCGATACCTAGTTTGGCCAAGGCGTACTGGATCGAGCGGGTGATGCCCTGGCGTGGGTCGGTCAGGGTGCCGTCGAGGTCGAAGAGGATGTTTTGCTGGTGCATGTATGCGGGTCCACTCAAGTCTTGCGTCGACTGCTTCG
>NZ_JBNFMU010000192.1:0-30388 GCF_049942315.1 Pseudomonas wayambapalatensis | reverse complement strand
AACCCCCCTGTGTAGCCGGTGCCATGTGTTCACTGCTTTTGGAGGAGTGGGCTTGCCCGCGAACACCGGCATAGCCGGTGCCATGCATCGCGGTGTACTTTTCGCGGGCAAGCCCGCTCCTACAGGTCAGCCGTTGTCCACCGGCTTGTACGGCCCGCCGTAACCATCACCGACCATCGAGATGATGTTGCCGTTGTCGTCGATCCAGTCCGAGGGCTTGAGCGAGTACTTGTAGTCTTCCGAACGGCGGTTGTTGCCGTCGCCGATGTAGTCCGGGTGATCGACGCGATGGTCGCCACGGATGCTCGAGCGGGCATCCCATTCTTCCTTGCGGAAGTCGAAGATGCTGCGATCGCCCGGCGCGTCGCGCTGGCCCCAATCGGACAGGTAGGTCTGCAGCCACACATAAGCCTCGTCGCCCTTGGGCTTGAGCAGGCCGTCCTGCTTGAAGTCCTGGATCTGGTCCCAGTTTTGCAAAGAGATCTTGTGCAGCTTGTGCGACTTGACGTCGTTGAGAATCGCACCGACGAAGGAGAACACCCCGGAGAACAGGAAGCCCACCGGCCCCAGCAGGGGCACCAGGCGCCCGGTGATACCGAACACCCCGGCGACGCTGCCGGCTGCACCGAACAGGCTGCTGACGCCCCCTGCGACCGACAAGGAACCGGAGGCGATCTTGATAGGGTCCTTTTCACGCACACCGTCGCGGATGGTCAGGCCACCCATGACCACGCCGATTACCCCACCAACCACGTCGGCACCGGCGCCAATGACCTTGATCGCGCTGCCAGCGAAGCGCGCGATCTTGCCTGCACCGACCACACCGCCACGTTTTTCGATGCCGCTCTCAATGCCCTGGTGCAGCTTGTTCATCGTGGCTTCGTCGAACGGCTGGCCGTTGAGCGCCTTACCGACATCCTTACCGTCGGCCATGGCGTCGTCGATGATGTTGTAGTACTGGTTCTGCACATCCTGCACGCTGCGCGGGATCTCGGGCCCCGCAGTGCCAGGATTGCTCCAGATGGTCGGCACCGAGCGGTCCAGGCCCATCAGCTTGTAGGCGTTGGTGCCGAACGCCTTGTCGAAGGCCTTGGTTCCGAGGGTGGCAAAGTGTGAACCGGTGCTGAGGAAGCCTATGAAGTCGTTGGCGATGCCGGCCCGTTCGCGTGGGGTGTCGGCCAGCGTGCCGCCCTTGCCGGCCAGCTGGTAGATCGCCCGCCCCAGAGAGATCGCACCGCCCATCGAGCCGAGCACGCCATTGTCGCTGAGGAAGGACAAGGTCTTGACGAAAGCGCCGCGGTTTTCCGCGCTCAGGTTCGGCATCAGCTCGGTGCTGACCGCCTTGTTGATGTCGTCGAGGGTGATCTTGCCGTTGGCCTGCCAGGTGTCGCCCAGGTTGCTCATGACCTTGCCGAAATCGGTGGCCATGTCCTTGTCCTTGAGCAGCATTTCGACGAACTTCTCGTAGGTCGCCAGGGACCGGCGCGGGATCCCGTCGCCGCCGGCCTTGAGCGCCTGGAGCATGAGCAGGGTCTGGTCGGTGGTGGCCAGCGCGGTGTTGTCGTCGGAGATCTTGCTGGGGTCGGCGATCAGCTTGTCCAGTTCCATTGTGTAGCCGTCGATCTGCAGGTTCTGCAGGAACTGGTCGGCCTTGGCCGGATCGATGTCGGCGAGCCCTGCGTAGGCGCTGCGGATTTCACTGGTGGCAAGCTCGGTCTGGCCGTTGGCCTGCAGGTCGTTGATGTACTTGACGAAGTTCTCCGACGAGGTGCTGTCGAGCAGCTTCTGGCGGGTTTCGTCGACTTTCGCCGAGCCGCCTTCGACCTTGCCGAGGGCGGCGTCGTGCTTGCTCTTGAGGTCGGCGACGATGGTCGGATCGCCGAGCAGTTCGCCGAGCTGGGTGTCGATGGCCTTGGCATCGAAGATCTCGTCGCGCACATCGCGCGAGGTCACGTTGATCGGGTCGCTGGCACTGCCATGGTTGCCGAAGCCGTGCTCGGGGATGATCGACATGCCGTGGTCGGACATGCTCTTGGCTTCCAGCGCCCGGACCAGCTTGGCCCGTGGATCGTCCTTGGCGATGCTGCCGTCCTTGATCCCGGCGCGGTAGCCATCGACCAGGTCACGGATGGCCAGGTCGCGCACCGACAGCGGCTGGCCGTCGTCATCCTTCTCGGTGGTGGCGAGCTCGTCCACCGACACGTCCTTGAGCGGCGGCAGGCCGTGGTCGGCGCGCAGCTTGTCGACGTCGGTGACCTGTTCGGCGATGGTGCTGCGGTAGTCGGCGATCTGTTCGAACATCTGCGGATTGTCGAACTGCGACACGATGATCTTCTGCTCTTCGCCGCCGGGCTTGCGCTGGGTGAAGGCGATCAGGCCCGGGCCGTAGTCGCCGACGCCGCCGACGCTCATGATGTCCTCGGTCGAGGCCAGGTAGTCGTCCGGGCCAGCCTTGGTGTAGCCGTCGTCCTTGGCCTTTTCCAGGCCGGCGAGGGTCTGGCCCTTGGTGCTGTAGTCGAGGAAGGCTTCAGGGGAGACATCGCGCGACACCACCACCAGCTTGCCGTCGGCCTTGGTGACCACCAGGATGCCGTCGGTGGGCGCATCGACCTTGCTGATGTCGCTCATCCCCAGGGTGCCTTCGGCGCGGGCCTGCAGGTGCTGGTCGGGCAGCTTGTGGGCGTTCTTGATGTAGTCGAAGGCCGGAGTGCCCTTGGTCGTGTCCAGCGCGTGCAGGAAGTCGTACAGCTGGCTGCCGCGGTTCTCCGGGGCGGGCTGGTTGGCGGCGGCGGAGGGCACGCTGTCGAGCGAGTCGTAGCCGCGGTCGTGGGCCTTGGCGTCGTCGCGGCTGATGGCGTATTTGTGGCCGTCGTGCTCGAACAGGATGACGTGGGCATCCTTGTCTTCGGAGATCACCTTCAGCTTGTCCACGTCCAGGCCCGCCGGCAGGCCGGTGACCTGTTCGTAACCTGCAGCCTTGGCTTCATCCAGCACCTGGCGGGTCTTGCCGGCGCCGCTGTAGCTGGCGTAGGCCTCGGGGGTGATACCCTCGGCGATGATCACTTCGCGGCCATTGGTAAGCTTGACCTTGAGCACTCCCTTGGCGGCTTGCTCCACCGACTGGATGTTGTCCAGCAGGAAGCTGCTGTCGTCCTTGCGCAGCAGCGTCTGGTCGGGGCCTGCGAGGCCGGCGACGATCAGGTCGTGGGCCGGCGTACCTTGGGTCTCGGCGAGGGTGTCGAGCAGATTGTAGAGCTGGGTGCCGTGGTCCGGGCCACGGTCTTCGCGGGTTGGCACGGCGTGGCCGAAACGCAGGTTCTCGAACGTCTCGAAGCCGGGCTGGGCCTGCTGCGCGGCCTTCTCGCTGATCTGGTACTTGGTGCCGCCGTGTTCGAAGTAGATGACCCCGTTATCCTTGTCCTGGGCGACGATCTTCAGCTTGCCGATGTCGAGGGTTTCCGGCAGCTCGGTGATGTCCTTGTAGCTGTCGGCGTCGGCGGGCTTGTCATGCGATACGCCGGCATTGTCGTTGGCCGCCAGGACCTTGGGCTTGAAGGGTTTCTCCGCGCCCGGATCGCTGAGCAGCAGGCGGGCCTTGTCGAGGACGCTGTCGAAAAGGCCGGCGGTGTCGGAGGGGGAGGAGGGGCTGCTGCTGGAGGGGGCTTCGGGTCTGTTGATCATTGCACGGTCCGGGGCGAGGACGGCGGCAAGCGCAGCCCCGCAGCCTCAGACGATTTCGTTGCTGGGCGACCAGGTTGCGCGACCGACATCAAAGGTTCATGGAAGTCTGATCCTAGGCGACCTCGACCTTTGAAACGCACAACCTTGGCAAGTTACAACAAGGTTTCACGTGTGTGAAAACTGTGTGTTGACCAGGCGCTCCTGACGGCGTTGATCCCAGGCTTGGCTGGTGCGCCTGGGGGCTTCTTCCGGTTGGCTGGTCAACTGCGACAGGCTAGCGGTGATGCGTCCGGCCCAGAAGCGCGCGCCCTGTTCCTGGGCTTCGTGCATGGCTTCGTTGAGCAGCTCCAGGGCCTGCGCCTGGCGTTCGGGCGAGTCGGGCCTGGCCAGCAACTGGGCCTTGATGCGCAACAGTTCGGGGCGGAACCAGCGCTCCTGGCGGGCCGCGGTCACGGCCAGGGTCTGGTCGAGGATCTCGATGGCCAACTGCTCCAGGCCCAGTTGCGCCAGGCCCTGGGCATACTCGCTGCGCACCAGGTTGTACAGCGGGCTGTCGCCGATCGCGTGGAGCTGGTCGAGTGCTTCGCCCAGGCCGCGCACGCCGTCTTCGGCATTGCCCTGGCGGATCAGCAGGATGTGCTCGAAGCACCGAGCGAACAGGCGCCATACCGGCATCTCGTGGTGCCCCAGGCTGTCCTTGAGGCGGGCAAGAAACTCGCGGCTGCGCTTTTCGTGGCCAACCAGCAGGGTGATGGGGATCGCGCTCAGGCTCAGGGTGTACCAGAGGCTGGCCGGGTGGTGCTGGGTCAACGCCGCCTCGACGTTGGCCTCGATGGTCAGCAGGGCCTGACCGACCTGGCCTTGCAGCAACTGCACCTGGGCCTTGAGCGAGCGCGCGGCGATCCCCTGGTCGAAGTGGCTGTCGATGACGTGGGCGCGGGGCATCATCGGGAAACTCAGGGCTTCGCTGATCGCCTGGCGGGCGCCATCGAAGTCGGCCATCTGGAACAGCGGCGTTGCACGCATGCGTCGGCCGAGCATGCGCCGCTCAAGGATGCCGGTGCGTTCGCTGAGCTGGATGTACTGGTTGGCCAGGTCCAGCGCCTCGGCGTGCTGGTTGCTGCAGCAGTGGTCGTGCCAGAGGCCCCACAGGCCGCGCAGTTCATGCTCGGTGTCGCCCAGGGTACGGGCGTCTTCGATCACCTGCTGCCAGGCGTCGCGGATCGACTGCCCGGCACCGCGGGTCAGGGCCATGACGCTGGCCGAGAGGGTCAGCAGGAGCATGTGCTGGCGAGGTGTGATGGCCTCGAAACGCAGGCCGCGGTCGACCCAGGCGTGGCATTCGTCGACCCGTGACAGGCGCAGCCACAGCGGCACGCTCATCAGCGTGAGTTCGACGCCGAGGCAGGCGTCGCCCTGGTCGCTGAAACACCAGTTCAATGCGCTGCGTACGCTGTCGCTGCCGGGGCTGTGCAGGGCCAGCCAGCTGTCGCTGTCCAGGCGCTCCAGGTCTTGCACCGCGCGGCGTTGCTCCTGAAGGGTGTATTGCGCGTGGCGCTGGGCGATAGCGGCGGTCTCGTCATGCAGGGCCAGCTGCTGCGCTGCGTACAGGCGGGCGGTGTGGTGCAGGCGGTAGCGCTTGATCGGTTGCGCGCCGGCGGCCACCAGCAGTGACTTGTCCATCAGGCTTTCCACCAGCCAGGCGGTGTCCTGGAACGGGCCCGGCTGGACCTCGACCACCGCCTTGGCG
This sequence comes from Pseudomonas wayambapalatensis, assembly GCF_049942315.1. Lineage (NCBI taxonomy): Bacteria > Pseudomonadati > Pseudomonadota > Gammaproteobacteria > Pseudomonadales > Pseudomonadaceae > Pseudomonas > Pseudomonas wayambapalatensis. Next base: position 24,957 of record NZ_JBNFMU010000192.1, on the reverse strand, counting down.
GCGGCGAGGGTGAAGCTGCCAGTGAACACCGACAACTGCCGGAACATCGCCTGCTCCTGTGTGCACAGCAGGGCGTGGCTCCACTCCAGAGATGCTTGCAGGGTGCGGTGGCGGGGCAGGGCGGTACGCCGGCCGGCCATCTGCAGGCGGAAGTCGCCATCGAGCAGTTCGACCAGATAGGCCAGGCCAAAGGCGCGGACGTGGCTGGCGGCGATCTCGATGGCCAGCGGATTGCCGTCGAGGGTGCGGCACAGTGCGAGCGCCGCCGGCACGTCGGCATCGCCGAAGGCAAAGTCTGTGTCGTGCGCTGCGGCACGTTCGACGAACAACTGGACGGCGGGGCTGAGCAGGGCCTGGGCGGCGCACAGCACGTGATCGTTTGCGGGGCAGGGCAGCGGCGCGACCTCGTGGACGCATTCGCCTTCGGCGTGCAGGGCTTCGCGGCTGGTGACCAGGATATGGCAGCCCGGCGCCTGTTGCCGCAGGGCTTCGACCAGGGTCGCGGTGGCCTCGAGCACGTGGTCGCAGTTGTCCAGGATCAGCAGGTGGCGGGCTTCGTCGAGCAGGGAGGCGATCAGCGCCACGGCGTCTTGTGCGGTGCTATCGATGCCCAGGGCCGCCGCCACCATGTCGGCGACGCAGGCAGGCTGGTCAGCCTCGGTGAGGTCGACGAATGTGCGCCCCTCGCTGAGGTCTTCGGCCATGGCGTGGGCGAGCGTCAGTGCCAGGGTGGTCTTGCCGATACCGCCGGTGCCGGTGAGGGTGAGCAGGCGGCGGCTGCGCAGGGTTTCGGCCAGGCTCTGGCGAATGTCGTCGCGGCCGATGACGCTGCTGCCAAGGCTCGGGAGATCGTTGCCGGTCTTCGTTGCGAGCAGGGGTTGTGGCGCCATTTCACGGATGGTCACCGGGGCCACGAAGCGGTAGCCGCGGCCCGGTACGGTGACGATGTAGGTGAAGTCGCCTTCTTCGCCAAGCACTCGGCGCAGGGTGGTCATCTGCGCGCGCAGGTTGCATTCCTCGACGACGACCTTGGGCCAGACCAGCGCCAGCAGTTCGTTCTTCTCCAACAGCTCGCCGGTTCGGCTCGCCAGCGTGACCAGCAGTTGCAGCGCACGGCTGCCCAACTGCACCAGCTCCCCGTCCTTGAACAGCAGATGCTGTTGGGGGTAGAGCACGAAGGACCCAAAGCACAGGGCGTTTTCCGGATCGGGGGTATCCAGGGCGTCCAGGGCGACAATCTTTCCGGGCTTGGTCTTGGTCAGGGGCATGATTAAACCTTTATGAATGAGTTAGTTATTGGCGGTCTTGAAGGGCGCCTTTGTTGTTTCACATGTTCAGGATAAACAGCACGATCCGACGTAAAGGTCTGTCTTGGCGGCACGGGCGAACTTCGATAGCCAAGGGCCATTCGTTTGTCATTGTTCGTTCATGTTTCGCAAGGCACGTCGCGGAAGGACTCCGCAGCGGATCAAATTCTGGCAAGTACCGTGCCATGGATCCAATGATTATCAGGTAACGGGCGTCCTTGAACTTTCGCGAAACGATGCGCACTGCCGAGGTCGGTCGTGGTTTTATTCGGAATTCCGAATGTTTCATTCGTATGGCGTTCGGGTTGCCGAATGAGTGAGGTCGCGGGCGTGCTTTGCAGGACGACGACGGCGAATGGAGGCATTGTAAATCGCGGGCTGTACGGATCATGACGGTGTGTACTGACAAAAAGCCGAATAGCGCCTGGCGGTTCCCCGCCATACCTGGCAAAGGGGCGTTAAGTGTGTGCGCGATGCGCAGCCACGGCGCGATTCATTGTTGGGCGGGGATAAACTGACCCCCTATGGATACTATTTAGATCATCCTTTTGTGTTGTTTATTAGTTGGCGGTAATCCGCCATCGCGAAGTTTGTGAACACATTCGCAGTTGTCATCTTTGTCATGAAACAAATGGTGGGTTTGCGGTAGGGTTTGCGGTCGTCTTTCGCAAACAGTCATGTGCACGCAGTTTGTTATTGGCTGTTTTTATTGGGAAAGTTTGGAAGTTTCGAGTAATTGCTCGAAAACGTTACGCGGGCCATCATTTTTTTTGCACCACAACAGGTCGTGGCGATAAACCGCCACGCATGACAACACCCCGGGGGCCGGGGTGCAGAAAGGCGGGAAGATCAGGGACGTGGGGCGGCGTTATCGGCTGCTCAGGCCACGCCGCCGTTGGCGCGCAGGATCTGGCCGTTGACCCAGCCGCTGTCGGGGCCGGCGAGGAAGGCGACGACACCGGCGATATCCTCTGGCTGGCCCAGGCGGCCCAGGGGCGGAGCCTGAGTGGCGGCCTGGATCTGCTCGGGCGTCTTGTCGGCCAGGAACAGATCGGTTTCCACCGGGCCAGGGGCCACGGCATTGACGGTGATGTTGCGACCGCGCAGCTCCTTGGCGAACACCTGGGTGAAGGCCTCGACCGCGGCCTTGGTGCCGTTGTAGATGGCGTAGCCTGGCATTTTCAGGGCCAGCGTGGTGCTGGTCAGGTTGATGATGCGCCCGCCGTCGTTCAGGCGTGTGGCTGCAGCGCGCAGGGTGTTGAACACGCCCTGGGTGTTGATCGCGAAGTTGCGGGCGTACAGCTCGTCGCTGGTCTGCGCCAAGGGCGCGACCTTGAGGATGCCGGCGTTGTTGACCAGCACATCGATGCGACCCAGTTGCCGCTCGAGGGTGTCGAACAGGGTTTGCACCTGGCCTGCGCTGGACACATCGGCCTTGAGGGCGATGGCCTTGCCGCCGGCCTGGCGGATCTCGCTCACCAGCGCATCGGCTTCGTCATCGTTGCTGGCGTAGTTGATCGCCACGGCGAAGCCGTCACGGCTGAGGCGGCGGGCGATGGCGGCACCGATGCCGCGCGAGGCGCCGGTGATCAAGGCTACTTGAGAGGTCATGCTGGGCATCCTTCTGAGTGGGTGTGGGAAGGAGTGTGGACTGTTGGCGAAAAAAGATAATTGCGCGGCAGGTGCGATCAGTGTTCCATTTGCTTTAATTATCGCCTTGGCGTCTTTTCCCTTGCGAAGCAAGCGTAGCCGCCACCTTCCAGGAGAACCCGTCTATGGATCGCTTCCAGGAAATGCAGGTGTTCGTGCGTATCGCCGAGCGCGGCAGTTTTTCCCAGGCCGCCGAAGACCTGCAGATCCCGCGGGCCACCGTCACCAACCTGATCAAGCGCCTGGAGCAGCGCCTCGGCGTGCGCCTGCTCGAGCGCACCACCCGACATGTGCGCATGACCCACGATGGCGAGGCCTACTACCACCGATGCGTGCGCCTGTTGCTGGACCTCGAGGAGACCGAAAGCGCCTTTCGCAATGCCCCGCCCAAGGGCCTGCTGCGGGTCAACCTGCAGGGCACCCTGGCCAAGCATTTCGTCATGCCGGCGCTGGGTGGGTTTTTGGCGCAGTACCCGGACATCACCCTGCACATCGGTGAGGACGACCGCCTGGTCGATCTGGTGCGCGAAGGCGTGGACTGCGTGCTGCGGGCGGGCCTGCTGCAGGATTCGTCGTTGATCGGCCGACAGGTCGCCAGCCTTGAACAGGTGACCGTGGCAAGCCCCGAGTACCTCGCGCAACACGGCACGCCCGCGACGCTGGACGACTTGCAGCAGCATTTCGCGGTGGATTACCTGTCCAGCGCCACCGGCAGGGCGGTGCCCCTGGAGTTCAGGGTCGGTCGTGAGGTGGTGGAGCGTTTGTTGCCAGCGAGGGTTTCGGTGACCGGCGTTGACCTGTACACCGGCGCGGCGCTGTCGGGGCTGGGGATCGTGCAGGTCCCGCGCTACCGGATTGTCCAGGAACTGGCGGCCGGCAGCCTGCGCGAGTTGTTGCCGGACTGCCCGCCACCGCCGATGCCGGTGTCGGTGGTGTACCCACAGAGCCGACAGCTGTCGGCGCGGGTGCGGGTGTTTTCGCAGTGGTTGGCGGCGCAGTTGGGGCAAGGTCGCTGACCGGGTGACCGACGGTGAGGGAATAAACCGGCGTGGCGGGCGTTTACGAGCTGAAAACCCCAACGACCGGAGTCGTCACCATGCCCCACCTGCGTACCCTTGCCCACGGCACTCTGCTTCTCGGCACCCTTGGCCTGGCCAAGCGCTGAGCAGGCTCAGCCTGCGCTGAACAGTGCACGTGCTTCGTCGAAGCACTGTTCGGCGATGGCCGAGCGCGGTTCGCTGCGACGCAGCAACAGGCCCACCGGGCTGTGAATGCTGGCGTCGGCCACCGGGATGATGCGCAGGTGTTCGCTCAGCTCTTCCAGGCCGCAGTCCAGCGGCATCACCGCGCAGCAGATGCCGGCGTTGAGTGCCTGGATCAGTTGGAAGGTCGAGTCGCTTTCCAGCACGGCCTGGGGTTCCAGGCCGCGGCTGCGAAAGCTCAGGTCCAGCGACTGGCGGTAGTGCATGCCTTTGCTCAGCAGGCCCAGCGGCAGGCCGTCGAGGTCTTCCCAGCGCAGATGCTCGGTGTCGAACTGGAAGTGTCGGGTATCGTGCAGCAGGCCCATGGTGGTGGTGCCCAGCTCGATCACATCGAAGAAGCTGACATTGACCTGGTCGAGGTAGCAGATGCCCAGGTCGAGCTGGTTGCGGCTCAGGCCGTCGATGATCTGCTCCGAACTCAGCGAGCTCAGCTGGAAGTGCAGTTCGGGGTATTTCTCGCGCAGCGGCAGCAGCAACTCCATCGGGTTGAAGCTGGCCAGCGGCACGGTGCCCAGGCGCAGGCTGCCGACCACCTGGCCGCGGCAACTGGCGGCCTCGGCCTGCAGGCCGTCGTGGGCGGCGAGCAGGGTCTTGGCCCAGGCCAGGATGCGCTCGCCGGCTTCGGTGAAGCCCTCGAAACGCTGGCCGCGCTTGACCAGCACCAGGTCGAGCTCATCCTCCAGGTTGCGCAGGCGCATCGACAGGGTCGGCTGGGTGATGTGGCACAGCGCGGCGGCCTGGCCGAAGTGGCGGGTCTGGTCGAGGGCAATGAGGAACTTGAGCTGCTTGATGTCCATGGTCGGGCCTGACGATAGAGAGGGACTGCACGACACGTCTTATCGACTGGACGCTCGCGTCGGGCCCCTAGCCTGACGCAAAAAACCCTGTGTAGACAAATCTTGTGAGCGGCCGTCCCTAGCTCAACACATGCTTCACCGGCTCCAGCACCGGCGGCAGCGGCTCGCCCAGCGCAGACAGCACATCGCGCTCCAGCGTGCGCACCATGGCGTCGGTGGGCAGGTCGTTCTCGTCGCGGCCGAACGGGTCTTCCAGTTCGTTGCCGATCGCATCCAGGCCAAGGAAGGTGTAGCTGACGATGGTGGTGAACAGCGGCGCGAGCCAGCCCAGGGGCTGGGCCAGGGCGAACGGCAACAGCAGGCAGAAGATATAGATGGTGCGGTGCAGCAGCAGGGTGTAGGGGAACGGCAGCGGCGTACCCTTGATCCGCTCGCAGGTCGCCTGCACCTCCGACAGCCCCAGCAGGCGTTGCTCGAGCAGGGTATAGCGGAATTCGCTGATGTGCTGCTGGGTGGCCAGGTGCGAGCAGTGCGCGCCGATCTGGCGCAGGATGCCGTCGCAGACATTGTGTTCGGTGCCGACTGCGCCCTCGGCTAGCCACGGCTTCGCGCCACGCAGTTCGTCCTCGTTGCGCAGGCGGGCGTTCAGCGCATGGGCGAAGCCGCACAGGCTGCGCAGCAGCTCACGTCGCAGGGCCGGATCTGCGATCACCACGCTTTCGCGGATGAACGAGCGAGTCTCGATGATCATCCGCCCCCAGGCCTTGCGCCCCTCCCACCAGCGGTCGTAGCAGGCGTTGTTGCGAAAGCTCATGAAGATCGACAGCGACAACCCGAGCAGGGTGAAGGGCGTGGCGCTGACCGGGTAGAACAGCGCCGGGTAGCGTCGCTCGACCAGCACGATCAGCGCTGCCAGCAGGGTCACCATCAGGCAGCGCAGGGCGATGCGCTTGACGATCGAGCCGCGCAGGGTGAACAGCATGCGCAGCATGTCGGTGTTGGAATGGACGATCAAGGCGGTTCCAGAGACGGCCGATCAGCCGCCGGTCATGTTCATGAAGCGCAGGATCTGCACCTCGCCACCCACCTCGAAGTGATGGCGGTAGGGCTTGAGGTGCATGGCGTCGCGAATCGCTTGCTCCAGGCGCTCGCTGTCGCCGGGATGGCTGCGCAGGACCTGTTTGAGGTCCATCGAATGCTCGTTGCCCAGGCACAGCAGCAACCGGCCTTCGACGGTCAGGCGCACGCGATTGCAGGTGGCGCAGAAGTTGTGGCTGTGCGGCGAGATGAAGCCGACCCGCGTCTGCGGCGCTTCGGCCAGGCGCCAGTAGCGGGCCGGGCCTTGGGAGGATTCGGCCGATTCGATCAGGGTGAAGTGCGGTTCCAGGCGCTCGCGCACATCGTCGCTGGAGTAGAACGACTCGCCACGCTCGTGCTCGCTGATCACGCCCAACGGCATTTCCTCGATGAAGGTGATGTCCAGTTCGCGGTCGATGGCAAAGCGCACCAGGTCGACGATTTCATCGTCATTGCGGCCCTTGAGCACCACGCAGTTGAGCTTGGTACGGCGGAAGCCTGCCTGGCGCGCAGCGTCGATGCCGGCGATCACCTGGGCCAGGTCGCCGGTGCGGGTCAGGGCCTTGAAGCGTTGTGCATCGAGGCTGTCGAGGCTGATGTTCAGGCGTGTGACGCCAGCATCGAACAGCGGTTGGGCCAGGCGGCCAAGCTGCGAACCATTGCTGGTCATGCACAGCTCGCGCAGGCCGGGCAGGGCGGCGATGCGCCCGCACAGGTCGACGATGCCCTGGCGTACCAGCGGCTCGCCACCGGTCAGGCGGATCTTGCGGGTGCCCAGTGCGACGAAGCGCTCGGCGACCTGGTAGAGCTCTTCGAGGCTGAGGATCTGCTGGCGGGGCAGGAACTGCATGTCTTCGGCCATGCAGTAGACGCAGCGGAAGTCGCAGCGGTCGGTCACCGACATTCGCAGGTAGTCGATTTTTCGGTTGAAACCGTCGATCAGGGCCTGGCTGCTGTGTTCCACGTTCGCGCTCGGAAGGGTGGGGTGGGGTAATGTCCACGCTATAACCTGCAGGCACGGGCGTCAAATTGCTTTGCCCGACCGTTTGATAGGTGTGATCTATCAAGCGATCGGTAAGGGCGCATCAGGCCGCTGCCGTGATCTTCTCACCGATACACCGGAAACGCCGTGGTGTACTTGATCTGTTCCATGGCAAAGCTGGACGTGATGTTCGACAGCCCGTCGGTGCTGGTGATCAGCTTCTTGTAGAAGCGGTCGTAGGCGGCAATGTCGCTGACCACCACCCGCAGCATGTAGTCCCAGTCGCCGGACATGCGGTAGAACTCCATCACTTCCTCGAAACCGGTCACGGTCCTGGCGAAATGCTCGAGCCAGGCGCTGTCGTGGCGCTGGGTCTTGAGCTGGACGAACACGCTCAGGCCCAGGTTGATGCGCTCGGGGTCGAGCAGGGCGACGCGGCCGCGGATATAGCCTTCATCCTCCAGGCGCTTGACCCGTTTCCAGCAGGGCGTGGTGGTCAGGTTGACCGCCTCGGCCAGGTCTTTGAGGGAGATCGAGGCGTCGCGCTGGAGCAGGGTGAGGATGTGCTGGTCGAAACTGTCCATGGCGATAGGGGCCGAATTTGCAGAAAAAGTTTCTCGAGAGTAGCTCAATCGGGGAATCGCTTGCTACGTCTGGCGCTGTTGCAGCGGCTCGGGCCGGGATATGCGATAGTGGCGGTTTTCTACCTGACCCCTTCAGTCAACGGATCCGACCATGGCCGAAAAACCGCGCAATTTCGCCACCCGCACCATCCACGCCGGCGAGCAGTCCAGCGTCGCCGACAACGCTATCTTCCCGGCCATCGTCACCTCCAGCTCGTTCATCAAGCGCGGCCTGGACGATAACCCTGAATACGCTTACAGCCGCGTCAGCAACCCGACCCGGCACGCTTATGAAACCTGCGTCGCAGCCCTGGAAGAGGGTGTCGGTGCGGTCGCTTGTGCGTCGGGCGTGAGCGCCACTGCCACGGTGCTCGAGCTGCTGCCCAAGGATGCCCACGTGGTGGTGATGAATGGCGTCTATGGCGGCACCTTCCGCCTGATGGAGGACTACCGGGCACACACCTCCGGGCTGACCACCACCTATGTCGACCTCAACGACCTGGACGCCGTCGCCGCAGCGATTCGTCCGAATACGAAAATGATCTGGCTGGAGTCGCCGACCAACCCGCTGCTGCACCTGGTGGACATCAAGCCGCTGTGCGATCTGGCCCGCGAGCGCGGCATCCTCACCTGCATCGACAACACCTTCTGCTCGCCGTGGAACCAGCAACCGATCACCCTGGGGGTGGACCTGGTGATGCACTCGGCGAGCAAGTACATCGGCGGCCATTCCGACCTGACTGGCGGGGTGGTGGTGGCGGGCAATCCTGAACTGCTGGCGCGCCTGCGCAAGATCAGCATGGCGGTGGGCGCGATCCAGGGCCCGTTCGACTGCTACCTGGCCCTGCGCGGTCTGAAGACCCTCGATGTGCGCATGGAGCGCCAGAGTGCCAACGCCCTGCGTGTGGCGCAGTACCTGGAGCAGCACCCGCAGGTCGAGCAGGTCTTCTACCCAGGCCTTGCGAGCCATCCGCAGCATGCGCTGTGCCAGCGCCAGATGCGCACTGGCGGGGCGGTGGTGGCACTGCGTGTGAAGGGTGACCGTGCCGCGGTCAATCGCCTGGTCGAAGCGTTGTCGATCTTTGTCCTGGCTGACTCGCTGGGCGGTGTGGAGAGCATGATCAACCATTCCTGGACCATGTCGCACAACTCGCTCAGCCCGGAGCAGAAGGGCGTGATGGGTATCAGCGAGAACCTGGTGCGGTTGTCGATGGGGATCGAGGATTACCGCGACCTGATCGATGACCTTGAAGCGGGGTTGCGGGCGGCCGCGACGGCGTAGCAGCAAATATCGTAGGAGCGGCGGTTCGGCGCCCCGACTTGCCCGCGAAAAGCACATCGCGGTGTCTGGCACCGGCCAAGCCGGTGTTCGCAGGCAAGCCAGCTCCTACCACAAACCAGTGAGTTCGATTGAAAGGGCTCAACCCTTGGGCGGATGAATGATCCGCTCGATCTTGTCCTTGATCAGCAGACGTTCCTTGCGCAGGCGGTTGACCGCCTCGTCGTTGGTGCCGTTGCCTTCGGCGGCCAGCACTTCCTTGTCCTTGGCGTTGTATTCCTTGTGCAGCTTGTGCAGGTCCTGGTCCTTGTCGATCAGGGCCTGGAATTTGTCTTCGGTAATATGCAGGTCGGCTAGCAGATCGTGCGGGACTGGCATCTCTTCACCTCTGTTTCAGGGGTTGGTAAAAGTCCTGATCTTTCAGGATAGCTGCGTTTGCCGAAGGCGGGAGCGGTTCGCCGGGCATGGCTGCAGCGTCGCAACGCCGCTGAATGGCAGCTGAATGAACTTTAATTAATCATGAAAGACGCATGACAACTGATTGTTGGCGTCTTTTTCACAAAAAATTGATGCTACGCTTTCTAAAGTTCGGCCAACTTCCCAAGGTGCCCGCCCGGGTACGCCTGGTCGCTTCTAAACTCTGATTGCGAACGCCATGTTGAAAATCAAATCACTGCGGACCGAGTGGGTCACGCTGCTGGCCAGCCTTTACCTGTTGATCGGCTTCAATCTGTTCCTCTGGGAGCATCTGGAGACCATCCTGCCCCCCGGCATGGTTGGGCTGTGGCTGGGCCTGGCGTTTGCCGTACTGATGTTGTTCGCCTTCAACCTGATATTGACGTTGTTGGCCTTCAAGTATGTGTTGAAACCGGTATTGATTGTGCTTTTCATGAGTGGTGCCGGTGTCGCCTACTTCATGAATCAATATGGCGTACTTATTGATGCCGGGATGTTCCGCAATGTCGCCGAAACCAATATCGAGGAAGTGCGTGACTTGCTGTCGTTGAAGTTCGCACTCTATATGCTGGGGTTGGGCGTCGTGCCGTCGTTGTTGCTCTGGAAGGCGCGCATCGCCTACCGCCCCTGGCACCGCGAGCTGCTGGGCAAGCTCATCGTCAGCGGCGCCTGCGTTGCAGCCCTGGGCTCGATCGGCCTGGTCAATTACCAGGGCCTGTCGTCGCTGTTTCGCAATCACCACGAACTGCACTTGATGCTGACCCCCAGCAATATCGTCGGGGCGTCGTTCAGCTATGCCAGCGAAAAGCTCGGCAGCGCTGCCAAACCCTTCCAGAAATACGGCGAAGATGCCCATCGCGATGCCGCCTGGCAGAAGCATGAGCGCAAGTCGCTGACCGTGCTGGTGGTGGGTGAAAGTGCCCGGGCCGAGAACTTCGGTGTGCTGGGTTATGGCCGCGATACCACGCCACGCCTGTCTAAGGAGGCTGGCCTGCTGGGCTTTACCGATGTGCATTCGTGCGGGACCGAGACGGCTGTATCGGTGCCTTGCATGTTCTCCGGCATGGCACGCAAGGACTACGACCCGAGCCTGGCCAGCCGCCGCGAGGGCCTGCTCGATATCCTCGGGCGTGCCGGCATCGAGGTGCAGTGGCGTGATAACCAGTCCGGCTGCAAAGGCACCTGCGATCGATTCAACTACGTCAACCTCACCAGCGCCAAGGACCCGGTCCTGTGCGCCGATGGCGAGTGCCACGACCAGATCCTGCTGCAGAACCTCGATGCGCTGCTCGACAGCCTCGACAAGGATACCGTGCTGGTGCTGCACCAGATGGGCAGCCATGGCCCGGACTACTACAAGCGTTACCCCGCGGGCTTCGAGCGCTTCACTCCGGTGTGCCGCAGCAACGCCCTGAACCAGTGCAGCCAGCAGGACATCGTCAACAGCTACGACAACACGCTGGCCTACACCGACGAGGTGCTGGCGTCGCTGGTCGACACCCTGCGCAAGCACCAGGACAAGGTCGACACCGCCATGATCTACCTCTCCGACCATGGCGAGTCGCTGGGCGAATACAACCTGTTCCTGCACGGCACCCCGTACATGCTTGCCCCTGACCAGCAGAAGCACATTCCGCTGCTGGCTTGGTTCTCCGACAGCTACCGCCAGGACTTCGCCATCGATACCGACTGCCTGTCGAAGATGCGTGACACGCCGCTGAGCCAGGACAACCTGTTCCACTCGATGCTGGGCCTGCTGCAGGTGCGCACCGAGGTATACCAGCAGTCGCTGGACATGTTTGCCGGGTGCCGGCCCTGGTTGACGGCCAGGAACTGATCGCGCGCCAGCGCTACCGCTGATCGCCACCATGGATGGCCCGGGTTTCACGAGCAGTGCCCGCGCCGTATATACTGCGCGCCAATGTTTGTGGGAGAGCCTTGTGGCCATCGAAATACACTGGATCCGTGACGACCAGACCCTGGCCGAACTCTGCCGGACGTGGCGCACGCTGCCGTTCGTGGCCGTCGACACCGAATTCATGCGGGTCGATACCTTCTATCCCAAGGCTGGCCTGGTGCAGGTCGGCGATGGTCAAAGCGCCTACCTGATCGACCCTCTGCTGATCCGCGATTGGCAGCCGCTGGGCGAATTGCTCGAAGACAGTAGCGTGGTCAAGGTGCTGCACGCCTGCAGCGAAGACCTCGAAGTCCTGCTGCGCCTGACCGGCAAGCTGCCGCAGCCGCTGTTCGACACGCAGTTGGCCGGTGGTTACCTGAACATCGGTTTCTCGATGGGCTATTCGCGCCTGGTCCAGGAAGTGCTGGGTATCGAGCTGCCCAAGGGCGAGACGCGCTCCGACTGGTTGCAGCGCCCGTTGTCCGACACCCAGGTCAGCTACGCCGCCGAGGATGCCGTGCACCTGGCCGAGCTGTTCACCGCCCTGCGCCCGCGCCTGTCGGATGACAAGTACGCCTGGGTGCTGGAGGACGGCGCCGAGCTGGTCGCGCAAATGCGCCGTGAAGTCGAGCCCGAAACCCTTTACCGCGACGTCAAGCTGGCCTGGAAGCTGGGCCCGCAGCAGTTGGCGGTGTTGCGCGAGCTGTGCGCCTGGCGCGAGCGTGAAGCCCGCAGCCGTGATGTGCCGCGCAGCCGGATCCTCAAGGAACACTCGCTGTGGCCCATGGCCAAGGGGCAGCCCGACAGCCTGTCGGCGCTGGCCAAGATCGACGAAATGCACCCGCGCACCATCCGCCAGGACGGCGCAACGCTGCTCGAGTTGATCAAGAACGCCGCCAGCCAGCCCGCCGAGCAATGGCCCGCGGTGCTGCCCGAGCCGCTGCCGATCGAAGCCGCCGGCATTCTCAAGCGCCTGCGCGCCATCGGCCAGGCCGAAGGCGAGCGCCTGCAGATCGCCCCGGAGCTGATGCTGCGCAAGAAGGCCCTGGAAGCCCTGCTCAAGAGCGGCTACCCCAACGGCCCCTATCAATTGCCCGATTCGCTGCGCGGCTGGCGCCGTGAGCGGATGGGCCAGGCCCTGCTGGACGACCTGGCAGGTGCCGGAGAGACTCGATGAAACGTATCTGCTCGATCTACAAGAGCCCGCGCAAGCGCGAAATGTACCTGTATGTGCTCAAGGCCGAGGGGCTGGAGCGCGTGCCTGAGGGCTTGCTGCCGTTCTTCGGTACGCCGGTGCATGCCTTCGACCTGGTGCTGACCCCCGAGCGCAAGCTGGCTCGCGAGGACATCGCCAAGGTGCTGGAGAACCTCGACAACCAGGGTTACCACCTGCAGATGCCGCCGCCGGACGACGATTACATCGAGCACCTGCCCGAAGAGCTGCTGCGCCGCAACGATCCGGCCTGAGCCGGGGCGCGAACCCTATCACCAGGCGGCCCTCGACGGGCCGCTTTCGTCGTTCTGCAAGGTTGTCATCGAGATGCGCGTTCTGATCGCTGAACAGGATCATGCCCTTTACGCTCGCCTGCTGGGCGAGCTGGCACCGGACCTGGAGGTCCTGACCAGTGGCGATTCCGCCGAATTGTCGCGCCACGCCCCCGAATGCCCGATCTGGCTGGGTGAGCCTCACCTGGTCGCCAGCCTGCTGCGCCAGGGCCACAAGCCGGCCTGGATGCAGTCCACCTGGGCGGGTATCACGCCACTGCTGGCCGACGGCCTGCCGCGTGACTATCGCCTGACCCGCGCGGTGGGCATCTTCGGCCAGGTCATGGCCGAGTACATGCTGACCTACATGCTGGCCCACGAGCGCGATGTACTGGCGCGGCTGGTCAGCCAGGTCGAGCGGCGCTGGGATGGCCGGCCGGGCAACAGCCTGGAAGGGCGCAAGGTGCTGATCGTCGGCACCGGCGACATCGGCCAGCGGGTGGCCGAGTTCCTGCTGCCGTTTGGCGTGACGCTGTATGGCGTGGCCAGCAGCCCGCGCGAGCAGGCGCCGTTCGTCGAAGTGGCGGGGCTGGATGCGTTGCCGCGGCTGGTCGGCCAGGTCGATTACGTACTCAACCTGCTGCCGGATACCCCGGCCACCCATGACCTGTACGATGCCGCGCTGTTTCAGTGCTTCAAGCCGACCGCGCTGTTCATCAACGCCGGGCGTGGTGTGGCGGTGGTCGATGCCGACCTGGTCGAGGCACTCAAGAGCGGGCACCTGGCTGGTGCCGTGATCGATGTCTGCCGCCAGGAGCCGTTGCCCCAGCGCCATCCGTTCTGGACCGCCTGGGGGTTGCTGCTGACCGGGCACAGTTCGGCGCCGACCTCGCCGGTGGCGATGGTGCGCTTGTTCGTCGAGAACGTGCGGGCGTATGCGGCGGGGCAGGGGCTGCGCGGGGAAGTGGATTTCTCGCGCGGGTATTGAGGTGCTTCTGCTGGCCCTATCGCGGGTTTTTCCCGCGATAGGGCCAACCCGGTCTTAGAGGCTGAAATCCCCCTCAGCCGCCAACTCGCTCAGCGGCCGGCGCGGACTCGGCACTTCACGTGCCTGCAACGCCTCGATCAGGCTGGCCTTGTCGCCCAGCTTGCCGATCGCCACCATCGCATGCAGCACATAACCTTCGGGGACCTTCAGCTCCTTGCGCGCCAGTTCCTGGTCGAACCCGGCCATACCGTGAGTGTGCCAGCCGCTGATGCTCGCCTGCAGCGCCAGGTGGCCCCAGGCCGAACCGGTATCGAAGGTGTGCCACAGGGCAGGTGTCTCTTCGCTGGCGCCCGGGGCAGTGAAGGTGGTCTTGGAAAGGATCAGCACCAGCGCCGAGGCCTGCTGTGCCCAACTGCGGTTGAACGGCACCAGGAGTTCCAGGAAGCGCTCCCAGTTCGGCGTGTCGCGGCGGGCATAGAGGAAGCGCCAGGGTTGCGAGTTGTAGGCCGACGGCGCCCAGCGCGCAGCTTCGAGGAAACTCAGCAGGGTCTCTTCGCTGATGGGTTCAGCGGTGAACGCACGAGGTGACCAGCGGTTGATGAACTGCTCGTTGATGGCATAGTCGGCGATGCGGGGATTGACGCTCATGCGGGCTCCTGCGAAAAGACGAGGGAAAGCCTGAACGCTACTGCGTCCGCTCGGCACTGACAAGCGGTATGGCATTGCGTCGGGACAGGCTCTAGACTGGCGCCGCCGCGCGCCGCGGCCTTCAAAGTGATTGCAGGAAAACGTGTGATGATCGCCGACCCCGCGCCCTTCTGGCGGCGCAAGACCCTCGACCAGCTCGACCCGCAGGAGTGGGAGTCGCTTTGCGACGGCTGCGGGCTATGCTGCCTGCAGAAGCTCGAAGACGAGGATGACAACAGCATCTATTACACGCGTATCGCCTGCAAACTGCTGGACATGAACACCTGCCAGTGCAGCGACTACCCCAACCGCTTCGAGCAGGTGCCCGACTGCATCCAGCTCACGCCGGGCAAGGCCGACCAGTTCAAATGGCTGCCGACCACCTGTGGCTATCGCCTGGTCAGCGAGGGCAAGGATCTGCCGGCCTGGCACCACTTGGTCTGTGGCGACCGCGAGCAGGTCCATGAGCAGCGCATTTCCCAGTCCGGGCGGATGCTCAGCGAGAACGACGTCGACGAAGACGACTGGGAAGACCACCTGATCTTTCGCGCCGGCTGATCCGCCTGGCCCGCGCCTCTGGGGAACAAGGAGTTTCTGTATGCGTCGCCCGTTGTTGTTGCTACTGGCCCTGTCGGCCAGCTTCCCGGCCTGGGCGAAGAAGGTCGATCTGGATTACCAGGTGCGCTTGCTGCCCCAGACGGGCCAGGCCGAAGTGCGCCTGACCCTGGCCGAGGGCACGCCGGTGCGCAGCCTGGACTTCGACCTGGGCAGGCAGGGTGCCTACAGCGATTTCAAGGCGGACGGCCAATGGCAGGTGCAGCAGGACCGTGGCGTCTGGTACCCCGGAGCAGGCAAGAGCAGCCTCAGCTACCGCGTGCAGCTCGATGTGAAGCCCCATGGCAGCGCCCATGAGGCACGCATCACACCGCATTGGGCGTTGTTTCGCGGCGATCAGCTCGTGCCCCCGGCGCGTCTCGATCAGCAGGATGGCACCGAGTTGGTGACACGCCTGGCCTTCGAGCTGCCGTCGGGCTGGCAGAGTGTCGAGACGGCCTGGCCGCGCATCGGCAAGCAGAAATTCCGTATCGACAACGTCTCGCGCCTGTTCGACCGCCCCACTGGCTGGATGCTCGCCGGCAACCTCGGCAGCCGCCGCGCACGCCTGGGTGATACCGAGGTGACTGTCGCCGCGCCGCAGGGGCAGGGCATGCGGCGCATGGACACCCTCACCCTGATGACCTTCGTCTGGCCGCAGTTGCAGGCGGTGTTCCCGCGCAATCCGCCCAAGCTGCTGGTGGTCGGTGCCCGCGACGACATGTGGCGCGGTGCGCGTGCCTCGCGCAACTCGCTGTACCTGCACAGCACCGGCCCGCTGATCGGCGAGAGCGGCAGCAGCCCGCTGCTGCGTGAGCTGGTGCAACTGTTCGCGCAGATCGACGACCGTGATCGCAGTGACTGGCTGGGCGAGAGCCTGACCGACTACTACGCCACCGAACTGCTGCGCCGCGCCGGCGGCCTGAGCGATGACCGCTACCAGGCGTTGCAGGCGCGATTGCAGAAGGACGGCGCCAAGGTCAAGACCCTTCGCACCGAGCAGGCCGACGCAATGCAGGTGGCCAGGGGCGTGCTGTTGTTGCAGGCGCTGGATCGCGAGATTCGCCTGCACAGCCACGACAAGCGCTCGCTGGACGACGTCACTCGCGCGCTGATGCGCATGGCCAGTGTCAGCACGGAGGAATTCATCCAGATCAGCGAGAGCGTGCTGGGGCGCGAGTCCGAGGTGCTGGAGAGCAAGTTGTTACGTTGAGCGGGTGTCGGCTTCTTCGCGGGCAAGCCCGCTCCCACAGACACCGCAGCTTATCCCCAGTTTCCCTGGATTTCACCGCCATTCGACAACTATGCGAATTACGCATGAACCCATCGCGCATCCTCATCAACTGCCCCGGCCGTGCGTCGTAGCCTGTTGCTGTCCCTCCCGCATTCGACAGACAGAGGTCGAGATGAATAACAAGAAACTACCCCGTTACATCGCCGTGGCGATCCTGCTCGGCATCGTCGTCGGCTGGCTGTGCAACACCTACGCAGGCTCCGCGGACGCCGCCAAGCAGATTGCAGGTTACTTCAGCCTGGTCACCGACATCTTCCTGCGCATGATCAAGATGATCATCGCCCCGCTGGTGTTCGCCACCCTGGTCGCAGGGATCAGCAGCCTGGGCAATTCCGGTTCGGTGGGGCGCATCGGCCTGCGCTCGATGATCTGGTTCGTCAGCGCCTCGGTGTTCTCCCTGGCCCTGGGCATGCTGCTGGTGAATCTGTTCCAGCCTGGCGCCCACCTGAACCTGAGCGTGGAATCAGGCCAGGCGGCAAGCGCGGTGGCGGTCAACGCCGGGGACTTCAGCCTCAAGACCTTCATCAGCCATGTGTTTCCGCGCAGCATCGCCGAAGCCATGGCCAACAACGAGATCCTGCAGATCGTGGTGTTCTCGCTGTTCTTCGGGCTGGCGCTGGCGTTCGTCAAGCAACGCGGCAACACCCGCATCGGCGAACTGGTGGACGAGCTGGCCAAGGTGATGTTCCGCATCACCGACTACGTGATGATGTTCGCCCCGGTCGGTGTCTTCGCCGCGCTGGCCGCCGCCGTCACCACCCAAGGCATTGGCCTGCTGTTCGACTACGGCAAGCTGATCGGCCAGTTCTACCTGGGCATCCTGCTGCTGTGGCTGGTGCTGTTCGCGGTGGGCTACGGCTTCCTCGGGCGCCCGGTGTTCACCCTGGGCAAGCTGATCCGCGAGCCGGTGCTGCTGGCGTTCTCCACCGCGAGCAGCGAATCGGCCTACCCCAAGACCATCGATGCGCTGGAGAAATTCGGTGCACCCAAGCGCGTGTCGAGCTTCGTCCTGCCGCTGGGCTACTCGTTCAACCTCGACGGCTCGATGATGTACCAGGCCTTCGCGATCATGTTCATCGCCCAGGCCTACAACATCGAGCTGAGCTTCACCCAGCAAGTGCTGATCCTGTTGACCCTGATGGTCACCAGCAAGGGCATGGCCGGGGTGGCGCGGGCCTCGGTGGTGGTGGTCGCGGCCACGCTGCCGATGTTCCACCTGCCCGAGGCCGGGCTGTTGCTGATCCTGGCGATCGACCAGTTCCTCGACATGGGCCGTACCGCCACCAACGTGGTGGGCAACAGCATCGCCACGGCGGTGATCGCCGACCTCGAGCGGCGTCATGACGAGGCCCCGGCGCCCGTCGAAGCTGCGCTGAAACCTGCCACCCACGCCTGATCCGGACCGCTCCATGAAAAGCCCACGCAAGACCGCCAACGCGCGCACCCTCGGCATCATCGGTGGCCTCGGCTCGCTGGCCGGTGGCGACCTGTTCCTCAAGCTGCTAAAGAGCCAGCCGCTGCTGGCCGAGCAGGGGCGCTATCACCTGCTGTTCGAGCAGCACCCGTTCAAGGACCTGGCGCTGCCGCTCAGTGCGGGCGCGAGCATGACCTCGCGCAAGCTCTATGTGTTCCAGGTCTGCCAGGGCTATGCCGACAGCGGTGCCGACGCCGTGCTGGTGCCGTGCTTCGCCAGCCATACCTTCATCGACGAACTGCGCGCCGAGCTGCAGATCGCCATCGTCGATCTGATGGCCGCGCTCAAGGCCCATGTGGCGCAGATCGCCCCGCCGGGTGCGCGCCTGGGCGTGCTGGCCTCGGACTATGTGCGCGCTTCGGGGTTGTTCGAGCGGCACTTTGCCGACGACTACGAGCTGATCCATCCCTCGCCGGTGCAGCAGGCGGCGTTGATGGAGGCGGTGTACGGGCCTGCAGGCATCAAGGCCGGACATCTGGATGGGGTGGCGCTGGAGCTGTTGCACCAGGTTTGCCTGGAACTCGAAGGCCAGGGCGCGACGCTGTTGCTGCCGGGCATGACCGAGCTGTCGTTGCTGGCGCCGGAGCTGATGCGCCGTGGCATTCACTGCGTCGATGCCAACCAGGTGTATGCCGACTTCGCCAGCGCCACCGACTCGGTGCCGAGCCGTGCGCCGTTCAAGCTGGGGATCGTCGGTGGCGTGGGGCCGGCGGCGACCGTGGACTTCATGGGCAAGGTGGTGAAGAACACCCCGGCCGGGCGTGACCAGGACCATATCAGGATGGTGGTCGAGCAGAACCCGCAGATTCCCGATCGCACCGCCAACCTGCTGCGCCAGGAGGCCGACCCGACCGTGGCGATGTACTCGACCTGCCGCCGCCTGGAAGAGGAGGGCGCCGATGCCATCGCGATTCCCTGCAATACCGCGCATGCCTATGTCGAGCGGATCCAGGAGCATCTGGCGGTGCCGATCGTCAACATGCTGAGCGAGACCATCGATTTCATTTTGCACCGCTATGGTCGCGAGGTGCGGGTGGGGCTGCTGGCGACCTCGGGCACGCTGCAAAGTGGTGTCTATCACGCGGCGGCCGAACGCGTCGGCCTGTCGTTGCTGGTGCCGGACGACGCGGCGCAGGCACGGGTGATGTGTGCGATCTATGGTGAGGAGGGCGTCAAGGCGGGGTTTACCGAGGGGCAGTGTCGGGACGACCTGCTGGCGGGCGCCGGGCACCTGGTCGCGCAGGGCGCGCGGGTGTTGATTCTGGGCTGTACCGAATTGCCGCTGATCCTGGCCCAGGCCGATGGTTTCCCCATCGACGGGGTGCAGGTGGCACTGGTGGACCCGACCGATGTGCTGGCGCGCCGCTGCGTGGGGTTGGCGCGGGGGCGCTGAGGGAGCGCAACGGACATACCCGCTCCCTCAGCAGGTGCGGGCTTCAGCCCTGGTAATCGCGCCCCTCGCGATCCAGTTGCCGGATCAACGCATCCCAGTGCCGCTGAATCCCCTCGCCAAGCCCGTCGGAAAAGCGCTTCGACTGTTCATGCACCTTGGCAATCGCCGCTGGGGAGGCGTACTGCAGTTGGTCATTGCCACCCGCCTGGGCGGCGATCTGGATGTTGCAGGCGCGCTCCAGGCCGTGCAGCTCACGGAAGGCATGTTCGACACTGATGCCGCCGGTGAGCAAGCCGTGATTGCGCAGGATCAGGATATTGCTTTGCCCCAGGTTGGCCACCAGGCGCTGCTGTTCATCCAGGTCCAGCGCGACGCCCTCGTAGTCGTGATACACCACGCGGCTGTAATAGGCCAACGCATGCTGGGAGACCGGCAGCAGGCCGTCACGCTGGGCAGACACCGCCGCACCATCGCGGGTGTGGGTGTGCAGTACGGCCTTGAGGTCGGGACGGGCGCGGTGAATGGCGCTGTGGATGACATAGCCGGCCTGGTTGATGCCCAGGCCCAGCGGGTCGTCGATGATCGTGCCGTCGACATCCACCTTGACCAGGTTGGACGCGGTGATTTCGTCGAACAGCAGGCCGAAGGCGTTGATCAGGAAGTGCTCGTCCGGGCCGGGAACCCGTGCCGAAAAGTGCGTGTAGATGTGATCGGTCCAGCGGAACAGGGCTGCCAGGCGATAGGCGGCGGCGAGCTTGACCCGCACCTCCCATTCCTCGGCGCTGACCCGTAGGCGCACGGCCTCCTGGCTGGGAGGTACGACGGACAGTGAACTCATGCGGTGCTCCAGTGCAAGGCAGTACGGTGTGAACAGGACCGTAGGCGTCTGGCGCAACGCTGTAAAAGTCTTTTTGGTTCTATGCTAATTATTCGTTTTAAGAATTATCTTTTTGGTTTTTATGCAAGTTGATTATTTAACCAGGTCAACTCGCTGCGTTGTTCAGCCGGTTGCCCGCCACGGCGCCGAACAGCTCCACCGGCTCCTGCAGGTTGCCCAGGTAGCGTGGGTGGAACAGCCACAGGTCGACCTGCGGCTTGAAATCGCTGACGTTGACGATATCCAGCAGGTCTCGATGGCGACTGGCAAGCAACAGCGGTTCGGGCACCAGGCCCAGGCCCTGGCCGTTGGCGACCAGCCCCAGTTGCAACTCGGTGCCGAAGGTTTCGAGGTTGATCGACAGTGACAACCCCTGTTCGCTCAATGCGCGCTGCAGCCCGGCGCGAAAGCCGCAACCATCGGGGTTGAGCACCCAGCCGCGGGTATAGCAGTCGCGCAACTTGTAGCTGCGCTTGCCGGCGCTGCCCTTGGCCGCGACCACGCGCAACGGCATGCGCGTGATGGAATGGCTGGCGATGCCTTCGGGGAAGATCTTGCCCGGTGGGAAGAGCGCCGCAGCGGCATCCAGCTCGCCGTTTTCCATGCGCGCGATCAGGCTGCTGCCCCAGCCGCTGGTGACCTGGGTGCGCAGCTCGGGGTAGGCCTGGCGGATCTGCGCCAGGGCCTCGAGCAGCACGACATCGCCCAGTGTCTGTGGCACGCCCAGGCGCAGGGTGCCGGACGGCGCGCCATCGTTGGCCACCAGTTCGCGCAGGGCGTCGATTTCACGCAGGATGGCCTTGCACTGCTCGTACACGCGCAGGCCCATGGGTGTGGGCTTGAGTGGCTTGGTGTTGCGGTCGAGCAAGGTGGCGCCGAGGTCTTCCTCGAAATTCTGCACGCGCCGGGTGATGGCCGGCTGGGTCAGTTGCAGCGCTTCGGCGGCAAGGTTGGTCGACTGGCAACGGATGACGGCCACGAAGGCGTCCATGTCATCGATTTTCATATTCGGCGCTCACATATTGCGACTGGAGGACATACCCGCAGAGCATAATCCCGCTGGCCGGGAATGTCACAGTTCGATGAGCGAGGGAAACAGGGCGGCGCTCGCCGCCCCTGGGCGTGCGTCAGCGGGCGCTGCGTGCCCGTGCTACCCGCGAGCCGTTGGCACGCCCCAGCACATCGCTGATGCGTTGGCCGGCGGCGACCAGCTTGTCCAGGTCGATACCGGTCTCGATGCCCAGCCCCTGCAGCAGGTACAGCACATCTTCGGTGGCGATGTTGCCGGTGGCGCCCTTGGCGTAGGGGCAGCCGCCGAGCCCGGCCACCGAGCTGTCGAACACGCTGATGCCTTCGAGCAGGCTGGCATAGACATTGGCCAGGGCCTGGCCGTAGGTGTCGTGGAAGTGGCCGGCAAGCTGCTCGCGCGGCACCTGCGCCGAGACCACCTCGAACAGGCGTCGGGTATCGCCGGCGGTGCCGGTGCCGATGGTGTCGCCCAGCGACACTTCGTAGCAGCCCATGTCGTGCAGGGCGCGGGCGACCGGGGCGACCTGTTCGGCGCTGACCTTGCCTTCATAGGGGCAGCCGAGCACGCAGGATACATAGCCGCGCACCTGGATACCGTGCTCGCGGGCGGCGTCCATGATCGGTTCGAAGCGCTGCAGGCTCTCGCTGATCGAGCAGTTGATGTTGCGCTGGGAGAACGCCTCGGACGCTGCGGCGAACACCGCCACCTCCTTGACCCCGGCTGCCAGTGCATCCTCGAAACCGCGCAGGTTAGGCGCCAGGGCTGCGTAGGTCACCCCGGCACGCTGGCGGATACCGGCGAACACCTCGGCCGATCCAGCCATTTGCGGCACCCACTTGGGCGAGACGAAACTGCCCACCTCGATGTAGGAAAGCCCGGCGTCGGTGAGGTCGTCCACCAGGCGCACCTTGTCGGCGACGCTGATGGGTTGGGCTTCGTTCTGCAGGCCGTCGCGCGGGCCGACTTCGACCAGGCGCACGTGTGCGGGCAATGACATGGCGGGGTTCCTGTGGCGAATCAACGGTTATTGTTCAGGGTGGCGGCCAGGGCCTGCTCGCAGCGCTCCTGGGCGGTGTCCAGCTCCAGGTGCATCTGCTGGATATCGAGCATCTGCTGCTCCAGTTGCGCGCGGCGTTCGGCGATCTTGGCCAGCATGCTGGTGAGCTGCTTGAGGTTGCCGCCGCTAGGGTCGTACAGCTCGATCAGCTCGCGGCATTCGGCCAGCGAGAAGCCGATGCGCTTGCCGCGCAGGATCAGCTTGAGGGTCACCTTGTCACGCGCCGAATAGATGCGCTCCAGGCCACGACGCTCGGGGCTCAGCAGACCCTGCTCCTCGTAGAAGCGGATGGCGCGGGTGGTGATGTCCAGCTCGCGGGACAGGTCGGAGATGCTGTAGGTCTGGCTGCTCATGCTCGGGCTCGGGGGTGGAATGTGAGTAAGCTAAAGGCAGGTTGACGTATACGTCAAGGTGATTGCGCAGTACCGCTGCGTCGATAGGCATTGGGCGTTTGGCCGCTGAGGCGTTTGAAGAAGCGTGCGAAGTAGGTGGGATCGCTGAAACCCAGGCTGTCGGACAACTGGCCGATGCTCATGCGCGTGTAGGTCAGGTTGCGCCGCGCTTCGAGCAGCAGGCGCTGGTGGATCACCTGCAGCGCGGTCTGCCCGCTCAGCGCGCGGCACAGCTGGTTGAGCTGCAGGCTGGTGATGCCCAGGCGAGCAGCAAACTCATCGACCGACAGGTGCTGGCGGTAATGCGCTTCGACCAGGCGCAGGTAGTGCCCGAGCAAGTGGCGGTCGCGCTCGTCGCGGTTGCGCGGTGCCTGGCCCAGTTGTTGGCGGCGGCTGATCCACACCATCAGGGCGGTCACCAGCGCCTGCAGCATGGCGGCGCGAGCGGGTGCGCTGCCCTGGTACTCCTGCTGCAAGGTGTCGATCAGCCCGCGCAGGCGCGCGCGGTCTCGGCCCAGCGGGTAGCATGCCGCCGATGCCAGCACCGCCAGGGGTGCACCCAGGCGCTGCTCGAGGTCGGCCACCAGCGCCGTACCGAAGGTCAGCACATGGCCCTGGATATCGGCGCTGAAGCGAAAGCCATGCACCGTCAGCGGTGGCACCACCTGGATCGCCGCCTCGTGGATCTCGCTGCGTCGACCTTCGATTTCCACCAGTGCGTGTCCGCGCTGCACATAGAGCAACTGAAACAGTTCGGCGTGCTGGTGCGGCTTGATCTCCCAATGGTGCAGGCGGCTGCGTGCCGGGATCGATTCGCAGTGCAGCAGATCGCTGCCGGGCCAGGCGTGGTTCTCACCATAGAGCTGGAACAGCGGTATGCCGGGAAGGGAGGATTTCATGGTCGGGACACCTGTGCGCTGATCGCACGGAATTTTGAAAAGTGCAGATTTTCCATCGGATATGACACCTTTTCAGCTTTTTGCGCCAGTAAAAATGCAGGGGCTAACCCGAATAACGTATGCCGGCTGCCGCCAGTACGGCATCGACAAGGCGAGACAACAACAATGAAAACCCAGGTTGCAATCATTGGCGCCGGCCCCTCTGGCCTGCTGCTCGGTCAACTGCTGCACAAGGCAGGCATCGACACGCTCATTCTCGAACGCCAGACCCCTGAGTACGTGCTTGGCCGTATCCGCGCCGGCGTACTGGAGCAGGGCACCGTCGACCTGCTGCGCGAGGCCGGGGTGTCGGCGCGCATGGACCGTGAAGGGCTGGTGCACGAAGGCGTCGAACTGCTGGTGGCAGGGCGTCGCCAGCGCCTGGATCTCAAGGCCCTGACCGGTGGCAAGACGGTGATGGTGTACGGCCAGACCGAAGTTACCCGCGACCTCATGCAGGCCCGCGAGCAGAGCGGGGCGCCGATCGTGTATGGCGCGAGCAACGTGCAGCCGCACGGGCTCAAGGATGAACGGCCCTACGTGACCTACGAGAAGGACGGCCAGTTGCACCGCGTCGAGTGCGATTACATCGCTGGCTGCGACGGTTTTCATGGCGTTTCGCGCCAGAGCATTCCGCAGGGTGTGCTCAAGCAGTACGAGCGGGTCTATCCGTTTGGTTGGCTGGGCTTGCTGGCCGATACCCCGCCGGTCAACCACGAGCTGATCTATGCGCATCATGACCGTGGTTTCGTGTTGTGCAGCCAGCGCTCCACCACCCGCAGCCGATATTACCTGCAGGTGCCGCTGGACGAGCGGGTGGAGAACTGGCCCGATGCGCGTTTCTGGGACGAACTCAAGGCTCGTCTGCCCGAGGATGTCGCGGCGCGCCTGGTCACAGGCCCTGCGCTGGAAAAGAGCATCGCGCCGCTGCGCAGCCTGGTGGTCGAGCCGATGCAGTACGGGCACCTGTTCCTGGTGGGAGATGCGGCGCATATCGTGCCACCGACCGGGGCCAAGGGCCTGAACCTGGCAGCCTCGGACGTCAACTACCTGTATCGCATCCTGGTCAAGGTCTATGGCGAAGGCCGCACCGACCTGCTGGAGCGATACTCACCGCTGGCGCTGCGGCGGGTGTGGAAGGGCGAGCGTTTCAGTTGGTTCATGACCCAACTGCTGCATGATTTTGGCGAACACAAGGATGCCTGGGACCAGAAGATGCAGGAGGCGGACCGGGAGTACTTCCTGTCGTCCGATGCCGGTTTGGTGAACATTGCCGAGAATTATGTGGGTTTGCCGTACGAGGAAGTGTAGGCGCAACTGTCTTCTTCAAATCTAAAGGCCAGCCCAATCCCCTTGTAGGAGCGGGCTTGCCCGCGAACACGGGCGTAGCCCGTGCCAGGCAGCGCGGTGTCTTTTTC